>NZ_JAUBTB010000017.1:0-97606 GCF_036704965.1 Microcoleus sp. F10-B2
AGAATGTTGGTAACATTAATTTTTGAGATAGGCTAGCTTGTAAGAATTCGGCTGCCTATCTTTTTTTAGCACAAGTGGGTTAAATCTTTACGCTCTCTGGGTTTGGCGCGGGTTGTCACCCCCCCAGCTTCTAAAGTTAGAGTGACTCGGATTGTCAGTCTTGAACAGAGATTAATACTGAGACGATTGGGCGAGTTAGGAAGTCAGCAAATGCAGGAATTGAATGCAACTATCATACAAGCATTTCAATTAGTATAGCCTTGTTTACTATCCCGTACTTGCCGGAAACGATCGCAAATCCCTGCAATCAAGGTTTCGCCATCAATCGGTGGATTATGTTCGGACATAGCAACAGCAGCATCTATCTTAACTCGTACAGTATCGATCCACTGGCGATCGGCGCGATCGTATTCATCTAACAACCGCAAAGCAACTTCCAGCACTTCTTCAGCAGAGCCATATTTACCAGTTTGCAGTTTAGTTTGGATGAATAGTTCTTGGGTTTTCGTCAGAGTAATGCTCATAGTATTGATTTACTCGTTTGCTTCAATTATATCGTGTCGATCGATCTTTGAAACCAGCGAGTGGCAAAATTTGGATTTTGCGATCGATCTTAGCATACCTAATTATTTCAAACCAGCACCGGACGACTTCTCAACGGCACAAGAATTTCATGCAAAACACTAGGCTTCGCACTAAGATACACTTCACGACAATTACCCTCGTTATATCCAACAATAATTGCACCGATCGCACTACCGATTTCAGGATACATCTCTTCACTCATCTCTCCGTTATCCAAAAAGTCTGGAATTTTAATCAAACCTTTGACAGCATCTTCACCAATATTAACAAACACTCCAAAGGGAGCATGATATTCAACTTTACCCAGCAAAAATTGCCCCAATCTGTACTTTAACTTAATTTGTTCCCAGCTTTGACTATCCATAATATTCAGTGTGGTTTGAGGACTCGTGGAAATTGGTTGAGTATGGCAAACAAGCGTTGAGGTACAATTACCTCAATTCGCTCGTAACCGTCTTTCTCATCATAGCGATATTCCAGCGACTTGAAATACTGCTCATAACTTGACTTATCAATTGAAACCTCCAGTATCCCTTCTTTATAGCATTGATTATACTCTTCTGCAATACTTCGATCGTTGGGGCCGGCAAAATAGCAATTTCCATCGACATAAGGAGGATTGTAGGGAAAATCGACGGGTTGAAATCCCTCTTTCAGTAATTTCTGACCTTTGCGTTTTTGAGGTGCTTTGTAAATTGTAATGATTTGGGGGGATTGTGACTGACTAGGTTCCATGTAAAATGCTTCAGATTTCCAGACATTTTCCTTCACTAAATGCTTGTTTTGCTTGTCGCCTCACAGGATCGAATTTGCCTGCTTTCAGATCCTCTTCAATTTGTTTATCCCAAAGAGCTTCTTGGAAATCTTCAAACCATTTGACAAACTCTGCGAGTTCATTCTGTGGAAGTTGCTTTACTGCTGTTTTGAGTTCTGCAATGTTCATGGTAAGTAACTTTTTTTCCTAATATTCGTTGACTTGTTTGTTTTAATTATATCGCGTCGATCGCATCATACAAAATTCCCTCTTCAGTCCCCCTCTGCTCGGAGTTCGTTTGACCAGATTTCAATCGCCGGGTGACTGACAAATCAGCAGCATGGAAAGAGGAATCTGCGTCTGTGGATGTGTCTGCTCCTCGAATTCACAGACCCTCCAGCCAGATTCCGACACTTGTTGAAACCACGAACTAACAGTGCGAAAATACCACGGCATTGGCTCTCGAAAAGCTCCGCCGAAGTTGTCGAAAGTCTCGGTTTTCCATCCATCAACATAGGGCTGTTCCTGACACGCTGTGAATGGATGAACTGTCTGGATTAACAGATGTCCGTCTGAGACTATTGCTTTGCGTAACGATCGCAATAAACCTCCAATTTCCTCACCCAGTAGCGAGAAATTGCAAACAATTCCATCGTATGGTTGACCGAGTATCGCTGGATCGGCAATAATCTCATCGTAGCCGATCGCCCGAAAACAACTGCCTCCTTTCTCGCGAGCTCGATCGACCAAAACAGCGCAACCATCAACTCCGACAACCTCAAAACCACGGTTTGCTAGGGCGCGTGTCAGCCAACCTTCACCGCATCCGACATCCAAAACACGCCGAGGCTTATAGCGCAGCACTGCTTGCAGAATAGCCTCATCGGTTGCTGCGCGGCGACTTTCAATCTTATTTTGGTCGATCGCCTGTATCCATGCGTCAGCATTAGCCTCCCAACTTTGTTGAATTTGTTGTTCAGGGCGATCGAATTTCATGGTGATTCTCCTATTGGTACTAGGACTTACGAAAAAATCAGATTTTAACCCGATCCTGCGTAAGTCCTGGCTACATAAAAACGAGTTCACAAAGCCCGATTCTTAAACCCATCGACCCACTACAACTCTCAGCGTTCCATCTGCCAAAGTTTCCTCTTCTTCAACATGAAAACCCTCTGACTGCACCGCCGCCATCAAACTTTTCCGCGCGTATTTTTGACTGATTGAATTGACAAATTCCTGCTGGTTAATTCGAGCGCCCCAAAAATCCGCCACCAATTCGTAATCCTCTCCAGTGCGGCGAAAACCCAAATCGTAACCATTGGATTGCCGAATCACGTACTCGGCATTAATTTTGTCGCCCCGATAACCCCGTACCTGCACATTGCACTCTACTTGATAACCCAGCTCTTCCAACACTTGATGCAGCAGTTCGCCGTTCTTGATCTGAACCTTGATCGTTGTGAAGTGTGACATATCACTTTCGGATTTTTGTGTGAAACGCTAATTTGATTATAATACTATAAACTGCCACAGTCAATAAGTTAGAACTTGTGCTCTTAAACCAGGTTTTAGCGTCAGCGAAAGCAGCCAGGTTACTAGCCCCCGGATTTATCTGTGCAGAAATTCACAACATAGTATCCGATAACAATTCCCCCGATTTATCCGTGAGCTCGCTTTCTTCAATCCTCAAATTATTCAATCTAAAATCTAAGATCTAAAATCTAAAATCGTATGATAGCCGATAATTCTAACAACCTAAACAATCCGATATCCGATAACAATTTCCCCCGAGTTATTCGTGAGTTCGCTTTCTTCAATCCTCAAAATCTAAAATCTAAAATCTAAAATCGTATGATGCCAGACAATTCTAACCAACCCAGAGAATATGATGCCGTCCTCGGCGGCCAAAGTCAAATCCCGATCGCCGGCGCTGTTTTGGGAGGCATCGCGGGGGTCAAGCAGCGCTTCAACAGTCCTAGTATCGAGGCTCGGATTGCCGCTGTTAAAGATGCTCCTAAATACGGAGGCGCTGGTTTAAATTTAGCAATTGAGGCGCTGCTTGATCCCGCACCAGAAGTGCAGCGAGTTGCTTATTTAATTTTGCGATCGAGGACAGAACCTATAGTGCGCCAAGCTTTAAAAGACTTCGTGCCTTACAAGCTTTTTGACTGCATCCGCACTGTGAAAACTGGGACAAATCTTGCGATTAGTCCCGGAGGATCTCGCACGGCGAGTTTGCACGGGAAAATAATTAGAATTTGCGATGTAGATACAGGAGAATTACTCTATACTGTTGACAAGTATCCCCGCGCTCAAGAAACTTTTGTACTTTGCAAAGAAAGCGAAGTTTTTGTGAGGATCAGAAATACTCCGAAACATCGTGCGATCGAAATTTGGCAGGGAGGAGAATTGCGGCATACTTCCCTCGGACATGAAGCGGAAATTAGCGCAATTGTCGTCAGTCCCGACAGTCAAGTTATCGCCAGCGGTTCGGCAGATACTACGATTAAAATTTGGAATTTAGAGACGGGAAAGTTAATCTGTACCTTTGGCAATCTTTTAACTTGGGGAGCTCATAAAGCAGGAATTGTTAGTCTTGCTTTTAGCCCGATCGCACAAACTCTCGCTAGCAGCAGTTCTGACGGTACAATTAAACTGTGGAACCTCCGCAGCAGAGAGTGCTTCCAAACAATTAAGGGTTACGCGAATTGTCTGGCTTTGAGTCCAGACGGGCCGACTTTGGCGGCTGGCGGCTGGGACAGAAACATTCAACTGCGACAGCTATCAAATCCAGATAGTCCAATCACTTTGGCGGGGCATTTTAACTCGATAAATGCGATCGCCTTTAGTCCCGACGGACTCACTGTTGTCAGTGCTAGTGCCGATGGTAATATCAAATTTTGGAATGCCAGTACCGGCGAACATATTCACACTCTTAGCGGACATCAAAACTCTGTTACTTGTCTTACTTTTAGCAGCGATGGTGAAACTATTATTAGCGGCAGTATAGACAAAACTGTCAAAATTTGGGGAGTTATACCATTTTAGATTTTAGATTTTAGATTTTAGATTTTAGATTTTAGATTTTAAATTGAAGAATTGGGAATGACTGCTAGGCTATGGGTTGGGAGCAGGGTCTACTGTTGTATTTTTATTGACGGCTATTAATTGAAGTCCCGCGAGTACCCCACTCCAAAAAAAATTATTCCGATGCAAACGGAAAGGATATTATTCTTATATTTTTTAGGAATGAGAATTAAATAACTTACAATGCGTGATGTTCTTGTGGGATGGGCCCATCCCGCCCGTCCAGAAAGGGCGGGCTTTCAGGCCCACCCCACTTTCAAGAGTGTAAATTATTTAATTCGCGATCCTTATCACTCAACCCGAGCTTTTTTCGTATAAACCCGGTTTAGCAAGGCAAGCCTGCCTTCAGGACTATTCTCATAAAACTCGCTCGGACGGACTTTCTAACTACAAACACCTTTTATGACTGGTATTGACCGGACATGATATTAAGAGTGCGTCCTGGACTGTTTAATATCTCCCGATTCCCGATGCCTCGGTACGTGAATCTACGCAAACAAATATAATAAATTTACAATTACAGTTCTTGTCCAAGCTGAGAATTGCGGAAGTTTTTTTTGACCGACTACAAATAATTACCGTAAAAATACCGATTTGCAGGCATTATTCCGCTTATTATCAATTTTTGAACCGTAGCCATAAAACCTGAGCTAGCCGCCATTACTGAATCCTTGAAACTAGGTTTAAACTATCGCATTTGGCTCGCATGAGTATTATTGCTAAGTGTAATAATTGACTTAAAAAGTTTATGCTTAAAACATAGGCCGCAGTTACATATACAGTGCATCCCAAAGTAACCATGTCACACTGCAACCAATTCATCTGTCCTTCCCGCAATCCCGCAGAAATGTGCGACACTGCTGCCAGTTGGCAGCAAAAAGCCGATCGACTAACGGTAAAATTAAACAGCACCCAGAAGTGGCTTTACACAGAAATCGATCGGCTCAAACAAGCCAACGAAACCCTGCATCCCACTGTCAGTTGTGCCTCGATTTTCCTGTGGGCAACAGACAGACACGGCAAGTTAACCCTTGCTGCAGGGAAAGGATTAGAAAATTTGGGACTCAAACCAGGTGCCACTGTCGGGCTGTCGATTTTTGAAGTTTACAGCAGCCAGCCAGATATCTTAGAAAATATTGCTGAGGTATTAACAGGAAACGATCGCATTTGGAATGTCCGAGAAGGGCATTTTATTTACGAAATTCGATCGGCAGCCCTGCGAGATGGAAACGGCGAAGTTGTCGGGGCCGTCGGTGTTTCTACTGAAATTACTGAACGCGATCCGTCCATCGCAACTGTGGAAACGGCAAATCAAGAATTAGAAGACAAACTTCAGCAGCAGACGGCAGTCTGGAATGCAGCATTTGCCAAAAGCGAAAAAAAGTACCGCAACCTCCTAGAAACTTCCGAAGAATTGATTTGGTCGATCGATATTGAAGGCCTCTTGACTTTTGTCAATTCCGCCGCCAAACGCATCTACATTTACGAACCGCCAGAAATGCTCAAACGTCGCTTCACCGAGTTTTTGGTTCACCAACAAAAAACAAGACAAATAGAAATATTGGCGCCAATTTTAGCGATAACCAGCATTCAGCCACAAACCGCTAATTTTCCTTACGAAACATTACACATTCGCAAAGACGGTACTCCCGTCCGCCTGCGCGTCAACAGCACCGTCAACCAAGCGGAAAACGGCGCTATTTTAGGCTTGTGCGGAACCGCGACAGATATTAGCGATCGCCAGCGATGCAGAAAAAGAAGTCCTCCTCCAACCAATTGACCACCGCGTCAAAAACAACCTCCAATTTATTTCCAGTTTGCTCAAAATTCAGTCCCGCTACATCCAAGACAGCCTTGTTAATGAAATGTTAAAAAAAAGTCAAAACAGAGTCAGGTCAATCGCCCTGGTTCACGAACAATTCTCTCTATCCAAAGACTCGTCAAACATTGATTTTGCGGAATACATCCAAAATCTCGCCCACCATTTATTACACGCTGATGAAATTCAGGCAGCAGGCGTCACATTTCAAACAAATATTGCGTGGGATTCTCTCAATATTAATACGGCAGTTCCTTGCAGATTCACGCTCGACGAGCTTGTAACAAATTCCCAGAATTATGCTTTGAGAGGACAAACTCAAGGTAAAATTAAAATAATTTTTACTAGGACGCTCGCCGAGTTGGCGTGCTAGCTGGGATGGACAGTGGAATGGGTTTTATTCAACACTTAGATTATCTAAAATTCCTAAGAGGATGTTTTAAAAGGGTCGTTTGACCTCATAGTTGGCACAAAGAAGCATCTAAGTATGGGCCCAAAGCTTGATTTATCGTCTCAGTTAAGCCCAATCATCAGGGCTAAATTATACCTGACCGGACTTTTAAAACATCCTCTAAGATTAGGTTGGCGGTCTATCGAGTCTTCAGTTAACAAAATTCGCAAAAAAATAGAAATATTAAAAACTGCTAGTACGAATTTGAAGCTAACATTTTTCTAACCAAAATAGCACTTGTAGGAGAAAAGTTAATGTCACAGAAAACAATTCTGATAGTTGAAGACAAAAATATCATTGCAGAAGATATTTCAGACAGTTTAATATCTCTAGGATATAGAATAACTCGTATTGTCTATTCCGGAGAAGAAGCGATTCAATCAGCAGCAGAACTCCGACCGGATTTAGTTTTAATGGATGTGAACCTGCAAGGATCGATCGACGGCATTCTAGCAGCAGAAGAAATTCGATCTCGCTTTCAAATCCCGGTAGTTTATCTGACAGCTTATCCTGACGAAAACACTTTGTGGCGCGTCAATGGAACCAAACCCTTCGGCTATATTGTCAAACCTTTTGAGGCAAAAAAAATGCACACAACTATTCAATTGGCTCTCCACCGACATCAGTACGATAGCTTGACAAACTTGCCAAATCGTTCGCTGTTGCGAGAACTGCTAAGTCAGTTGTTAGACAAGCAAAAAGCATTGCCAGCAATGATTCCCGTTGTCACTCTCAGTTTAGATAGGATTAACCGGATTAACAGTACCTTAGGACACGATATTGGCGACTCCGTACTTTGCAAAGTTGCGCAGCGGCTGAGTAACTGCACGGAGAACATTAATATTGTGGCTCGTTTGGAAGCAGCAGAATTTGCAATTGTTCTCCAACCAGTTGCCGAAAAACAGGAGGCTGCTAAGATGGCTCAAAACATTTTAGATATTGTAGCCCAACCTATGATTGTCAAAGGCTCGGAACTGTACGTCACGGCGAGTATCGGCATTTCTTTATCTCCAAGGGACGCCAGCGATGGAGAGGAACTGCTGAAAAATGCTTATACAGCCATGTACAGTTCTCAGCAACAAGGTGGCAACAAATATCAGTTTTACACTGCCAAAGCCGCGAGTATTTCTATCAATAGATTTACTCAAGAAACTTGCCTCCGCAATGCTTTAAAACGATCGGAGTTTGAAGTTTATTATGAGCCACAAATAGAAATTAAAACAGGTAAAATTATTGGTGCTGAAGCTTTGGTGCGCTGGAATCATCCAGAAAGGGGCAGAGTTTCCCCGGCAGAATTTATTCCAATGGCTGAAGAAATGGGCTTGATTGCACCGCTGGGCGAATGGGTTTTAGAGACTGCTTGCAGGCAAACTAAAGCTTGGCAAATACAGGGGTTGCCGCCGCTGCGGGTAGCCGTCAACCTGTCAGCCCGCCAGTTCGATCGCAAAAACTTGACGGAGAGAGTCAGACAGATATTGAGAGAAACTAATCTCGATCCTAAATGTCTGGAATTAGAATTAACGGAAAGTCTGATTTTGGAAGATGAAACGGCAGCAGTTGAAGCTTTTACGGTGTGGAGAGATATGGGGATTAGGATAGCAATTGATGATTTTGGCACTGGTTATTCTTCTTTGAGTTATCCGAAACGCTTTCCGTTTGATGCGATCAAAATTGACAAGAGTTTTATTCGGAATATTGCAGACGATCGCCAAAATGCAGCGATTACAATAGCGATTATTCAAATGGCACACTGCATGAACATGACTGTGATTGCTGAGGGGGTAGAAAATGAGTCGGAACTTGCTTTTGTGTGCGATCGCGAGTGCGACGAAATTCAAGGTTATTTTTTCAGCCAGCCTTTGCCAAGGGCTGAGTTTGAAGCGCTGCTGAAAAGCGATAAGTGCTGGGAGTTATGCTGGAGGAAGAAGGAAGAAGCAATTTTAAGCTCGGGTTTGAGCAAACAAGAAACTTCTAATCGTCTTGGCAGTTGCTATAAAATAGGATAATGGGTAATGGGTAATGGATAATGGGTAATTTTCCCTAATTACTGATGACTAATGATTAATTCAAAAGATACGATCGCCCAACCACCCTGCCCAGCCACAGCCCAAAACCGGAAGTAGCCACCAACAGGATAAACGTATAAAGCCCGCTGCCGTTGTGGATCGACCTTTCAGCAGCTACCATCCGCGCCACCACTCCAGC
Organism: Microcoleus sp. F10-B2; assembly: GCF_036704965.1. Taxonomy (NCBI): domain Bacteria; kingdom Bacillati; phylum Cyanobacteriota; class Cyanophyceae; order Oscillatoriales; family Microcoleaceae; genus Microcoleus; species Microcoleus sp. F10-B2. The sequence continues at coordinate 8,902 of NZ_JAUBTB010000017.1, forward strand.
AATAATGCCGATCGCAGCCCAAGCCCCATAAACAGTCTTAGACCCGGCGATAGCCAAAGCTTGGACGATCGCCTCAGAACCCGCCCCAGCCAAAGCCCCCGCCCACGCCCCAATCCCCAGCCCGATCGCACCAGAGAGCCCGATGGGGCCCCGGGAATTCAAGCCTACTTCCGCCGCCAGCCCGCACGTCAAGCCAACAACCGCCCAACACACGGCCGCCGCCAATGCGTTGACCCAATCCCCAGAAACCGTTCCAGCCATCAATCCCACCACTGTCACCACTCCCGCTACGGCCAAAACTACAGCCACCGCCCGATACTGGGCCTCGGAACTGGCGATCGCCCCCAAACCAGCTCCAACTGCGCCCCAAGCAGCCCCTGTTACCATTCCTCCCGCCTGAAAACCGGCGATCGACCCCCCTACCGCCCCAGCCAAAACTAACGCCGCCAGCCACACTCTAGGCGTTGCCGAACCCTCCGCCAGCAAAATCGCGGCCCACAGCCAATCTGCACCGCAGATTAAAGTCCACATCCACAGCGGGGATTCCCTCAAAATCCAACCGGTCAAAGCATAACTCGCCACAGCGATTGCCAGTGGTGTCCAAGGGAAGCTTGAATATTGTTGAGATGGTCGCGGTTTGGAGTATTGAGTGGGAAATTCTTTTTTCCTTTTGGGGGTAAGGTTTGAATAGTTTAGAGATGGCCGCGCTTTCCTCGCAACGCTTGTGGCAGATTGTTTTTTTCCCCGCCGCGCTTGGCGATTTTGAGTAGTAAATCGTTTCTTGGTTGAAGAGTTGTTTTGAGTTTGAATTTTTTTGGAGACGGCTTTTGGGCGGGTTTGACTGCGCTGGGAACCAGGCCTGGCGGCTGATTTTCGAGAACGCCTTCTCAGCGGCTTTTCCGGCGGGGGCGGCGGCTGCTGAAACTGTTTTTCGATCGACCTCGATTCAGGCTGACTCAGAAACAACACCAACTGCTGGTAAGCTTCATTAATTTCTGTTAATCTTTGGTGAGCTTTTTGTTGCAGGCGGTCGTTGTGGGCAAACCGATCGGGATGCCACACAAACGCTAAATCCCTGTAAGCGCGCTTAATTTCTTCTAGGGAACTTCCCGGCTCAATTTCGAGGATTTCGTAGCATCGATTAATGTCAGCCATAGGCTTCGACGGGCAGGTGTTGGTAAATTGGCGTGAAGCGAAGCTATCCCGCAGGGAATCGCACTTAACATCTTCTACTATTCTCAGCCAAGCTGCACAGTAAGCCGATCGCCCATCAACTGTCAACCGTTCTCAAGTCTGCGGGCCATCCTTCGGGTCGATCGATGCCGACTGACAACTGGCTACAATGAGAAAATCCTTTCGCGCGATCGGTAACTGTGTCTGTGTCGGAAAATCAACCTCCCACCTTCATCCTAGTTGACGGCCACTCCCTGGCCTTTCGTTCCTACTTCGCCTTTGCCAAAAGCCGAGATGGGGGTTTGCGAACTACGACGGGCATTCCCACCAGCGTCTGTTTTGGCTTTCTCAAGTCGCTACTGGAAGTAATGGCTGCCCACGACCCCCAGTACATGGCGATCGCGTTTGACCTCGCCACGCCCACATTTCGCCACGAAGCAGACGACACCTACAAAGCCGGTCGTGCGGAAACTCCCGAAGATTTCATCCCCGATATCAAAAACCTGCAAGAACTCCTCAGCTATTTGAATTTACCCGCCATAACTGCTCCCGGCTACGAGGCAGACGATGTTTTGGGAACTTTGGCAAACAAAGCCAGCGCGGCAGGTTATCAGGTCAAAATCCTCACGGGCGATCGAGATTTGTTTCAATTAGTAGAAACCGAAAAACAAATTAGCGTATTGTATTTGAGTACCGATGAACTCAGGCGATCGGGCAAAGGCAAATCCCAAGAATACGGTCCGGAAGAAGTCAAAGCCAAACTCGGTATTTTGCCCGAACAAGTAGTAGATTACAAAGCTTTGTGCGGCGATAAATCCGACAACATCCCCGGAGTCAAAGGCATCGGCGACAAAACCGCCCTGCAATTGCTGGAAGCTTACAATTCCCTCGACGGAATTTATGCAGCCATCGATGAGATTAAAGGAGCAACTAAGAAAAAGCTAGAAGAAGGCAAAGAAGCTGCTTATCATTCTCAACGCATGGCGACAATTGTCCAAGACGTGCCCTTAGAAATCAACTTAGAAGATTGCCAGCTTATAGGTTTTGATGAATCAGCCTTGATTCCCATGCTGGAAAAGTTGGAATTTAAGACATTTTTAGGGAAAGTAAAGCAAATTCAAAAACGGTTCGGCGGCACAGAAGAGCCATTGACAGACAGTGGCACAGGCATCTTGCCATTGACAGACAGTGGCACAGGCATCTTGCCTGTGGCAAAGGGCGGGCAAGATGCCCACCCCACAATCTATTCAACCGACAGTGGCACAGGCATCTTGCCTGTGGCAAAGGGCGGGCAAGATGCCCACCCCACAATCTATTCAATCGACAGTGGCACAGGCATCTTGCCTGTGGCCGACAGTGGCACAGGCATCTTGCCTGTGGCAAAGGGCGGGCAAGATGCCCACCCCACAATAGATAAGTCACCTCAAACTGGTGAAAGTTCAGAAGCAGACGAATTGTGGTTTTGGACTCATGATGACACCAAAGCCGCCCAGCAGCAAAACAAACTGCCAATTCAACCCCGAATAATTCAAACAACCGAACAGTTAAACGAATTAGTCCAACTGCTGCAAACCTGCACCGACAAAGCCTCACCCGTGGCGTGGGATACCGAAACCACCGCCATCGAACCGCGAGACGCCGAATTAGTCGGAATTGGCTGCTGTTGGGGAACCGGTGAAGAGGATGTCGCTTACATTCCCACGGGACACAAAACGGGCAAAAACTTGGACAAAGCCACAGTTTTAAATGCTTTGCGTCCGATTTTGGAAAGCGAGAATTATCCCAAGGCGCTGCAAAATGCTAAGTTCGATCGATCGATCCTGCGCTGTCAGGGAATCAAACTAGCCGGAGTCGTCTTCGACACCATGCTAGCCAGTTACGTACTCAACCCAGAAACTAGCCACAGTCTCAGCGAATTGTCAAGGAAATACTTAGGCATTGTCGCCAAAAGTTACAATGAATTAGTACCCAAAAACAAAACAATTGCTGACATCAGTATTCCCGCGGTAGCTGACTACTGCGGCATGGATGTTCACACCACATTTGGGTTAGTAAATAAACTTAGAGCAGAATTGGATAAAGCTGATGAAGCTAACTTTCCGGGAAAGTCTTTGCACCAGTTACTGCTGGAAGTAGAACAGCCTTTAGAACCAGTTTTAGCAGAAATGGAATACTGCGGAATTCGCATTGATTCAGCATATCTGCAAGAACTTTCACAACAGCTAGAAAAGAGCTTAAAAGAAATAGAAGAAAAAACTTATCAAGCAGCGGGGAGAAAGTTTAATTTAGGTTCGCCGAAACAACTCAGCGAAATATTTTTAGAAAAAATCCCGGATGAGTTTCAGAAAAAGTCTCGCAAAACGAAGACGGGATACTCTACAGACGCCGCTGTATTGGATAAATTGCAAGGAGACCACCCGATTGTAGACGATTTATTAGAACACCGAACATTATCCAAATTGAAATCAACTTATGTCGATGCTTTGCCGCAGTTAGTGCGTGCCGATACCGGGCGAGTGCATACAGATTTCAACCAAACTGCAACGGGTACGGGAAGGCTTTCTTCTTCCAATCCAAATTTACAAAATATTCCCATCCGCACCGAGTTTTCGCGGCAAATTCGCAAGGCTTTTTTGCCGGAAGCAGGTTGGGTGATGGTGTCGGCTGACTATTCTCAAATTGAACTGCGAATTTTGGCTCACTTGAGTCAAGAACCTGTGTTAATTGAAGCTTATCAAAATAACCGAGATGTGCATACCGTGACGGCTCAACTGCTGTTTGAAAAAGAGGAAGTAACTCCCGATGAAAGACGGTTTGGCAAAACGATTAATTTCGGGGTAATTTACGGTATGGGGGCGATTAAGTTTGGTCGATCGATGGGCAAAACTTCAGCAGACGGTAAAAAGTTTATTGAACGATTTAACCAGCGTTACAGTAAAGTTTTTGAATATTTGGAGAAAGTAAAAAAAGAGGCGATCGCCCTAGGCTATGTTACCACAATTCTAGGCCGCCGCCGCTATTTAAAATTCGAGAGCGAAAGCCTCCTGGACTTAAAAGGTCGCAATCCCCAAGACATTCACTCCGATAGACTTAAATCTGTCAGCAGAGATGATGCCCAATCTTTGCGGGCCGCAGCCAACGCTCCCATTCAAGGCTCCAGTGCTGATATCATTAAACTTGCCATGATTGAGGTACACAAAATTTTGCAAAACTATCAGGCGCGGCTGCTGCTGCAAGTTCACGATGAATTAATCTTTGAAGTGCCTCCCGATGAATGGGAAGAATTGCAGCCGAAAATTAGAACGGCGATGGAAAATGCTCTGCCACTTAGCGTACCGCTGATAGTTGACATCCACGCTGGGCAGAATTGGATGGAAACTAAATAAAACAGAGAAATATGAGCCAAACTAAAATCGCGATTTTCCCAAAAATAAAAACCTTAAGTGCAGTTGCTATGCTATTGCTACTATTCGGGTGTCCACAAAAGTTAGCGGCCAACAACTATGCTGTCAAGCGTGTCAGCGACGGCGATACCCTGGTCGCCAGCGATCCAGCGGGGAAAGATATCAAAGTGCGTTTTGCCTGTGTAGATGCACCGGAAATCGCGCACACAAATGCTGAAAAAAATAGCAAAGCATCAGCACTAAAAAATCAATTTAAGTGGGGAAATCTAGCGCACCAAAGAATGCAGCAGCTAGTCAAACAAGGGGGCGGTCGCGTTGTTTTGACCGTCACCGATACTGACCGCTACGGCCGCAAAGTTAGCGAAGTTCGCTTGCCAAACGGCACATTTGCCCAAGAAGTTTTGACCCGCGAAGGATTGGCAATGGTTTACCGTCCTTACTTGAAAAATTGTCCGAGTGCAAGTGTTCTGGAACAAGCGGAAGCCGAAGCTAAGAAAAATCGCCGCGGCGTTTGGGGAGATTCTAAATTTGTTCCTGCGTGGAAATTTCGCAACAGCGATAAATGAGGGGAAGCAGGAAGTTAGGCAAGGGATTGTAGAACGCATTTAACGGATTTAACGGATGGATGTTGAGTAGGGACACGGCAATGCCGTGTCCTGACGGGGAGCTACGACTTTTAATAATTGGTATAAGATTGAGGATTGTAGCAAGATTTTTGGAAATTGGTATTGTGTTGTTGGTCTGGAATCGGGGAACCTGTATCAGATATTTACAGTCTTGGAGTCATTCAGGTCTTGTTAAACCCGGTCTCTACTATAAATCTTAGGTTTAGCTGCTTCGCATCCCCCCAGAAACCGGGTTTCTAGAGTCCGATGCCGATCGCCCTAATTTAGTACAATACAATCAGGACGAGGTTTTGCTCCTACCGTCCGCAATCTGTGGAGTTTCGGCGATAGCTGACGCCAGATTCATCTAAAACCAGACATGAGTTCGATCGCACTTTTCTCCGACCTGTTTTTTAGGAAAAGTCAACAAATGTGATAGGCTCCTGATAAACCAATAGACTGCTGACAAAAGCGGTCTATTGCAATCACCCAAAATTAACTTTAAGGGACATCAATGAATTTCAAACATCTGGTTATTTCCGGCATTGCCCTGATCCTCGGTACTGCAATTGTAGGAAATGCGATTGCTCAAGAACTGACCGACGACCAAAAAACGGTTGTTTGTCGCTTGAAAACAGAAGTTGACCAGCGGAAAGGCAACGGTCAAAAATTAGTATTTGTGCCGTTGCTGGGCCAAGTTCGCAACCAAGTTTCATCTCCTTTTAGAGCCACGCTGCATCCTAATGTGGAGTATGTTTTTGTTGCCACTTGCGACGGAAATTGCCAGGATTTAAACTTATCTCTCAAGGATGCAAGCGGCCAGGAAATCGCTGTGAGTCAAAAAACAGGCGAACTGGCGTCAATCTCTTTTACTCCCCCATCCCAAGGCGAATATCAAATCAGTGCTAAGCCTGGGGAATGCAAGAAGGCAGAGGGTTGCAATTTCGGCATGGGAATCTTCGTCCCTGCCTCTGCAAACGTACCTAATGCTTCAAAAATTCCTGCTGAGATAGCACAATTTCGACTTTGCCAGTAGAGGAAAACTTACAAGTTGTGAGTTGTGAGTAGAGTTAAGTTGTGAATAACCAATCTAACTCATAACTTGCAACTTATAACTCGTAAATTTTAATTAGTTATTCACAAATTAGCCAAACTGTCAAGCAGAGAAATCAGTGGAACCCTGCACAGACCCGAAAGTGCCGAAATTTGGTTGGGCATGAAAAACTCTATTTACCCTCACGCAGGCATCAATTAGAATATAGATAGTGCCTCTCAGGGTGACGAGTATATTGCCCATGTCTTCAACCTTAGCCTCGAAAAATCAACCCCATAACCCCCCTCAAACAGATTTGAGAAATATGTTCACTCGCTTGGGTATCAGGCAGAAAATCGGCTGCGGATACGCCTTGGTCATTTGTATTGCCATTGTGGGTGCTGTGGCGGGACGGGGAGTAGAATTTTATTACAAACAGCAGGTGCGGGAAAAACTGGCGCTCGATCGAGATAAAGGGGAAATCTTGACCAACCTCAATAACACCGTGCAGGAAGTCAGAATTCAGCAGCAAAAGCTGGCGAGTCTGACGGCAAAACCGCAAATTTTCGATCGCGAACGCTCGGAATTCCTGACTCGCGTTGCTCAGATGAGCGGCATCCTCGAACAACTGCAAACCTTTCCACCGACTAAGAATCCCGAGGTGGCCAAAGACTACGAACTGCTTCAACAGTTCGTTCAAGTCAACGGCAAAACTGTAGAATCATACTTTCAAGAAGTACAAAAATTGTTGGCGACTGCGAAATTATCTGGTTTAAATCCGAAGCAGCAGCAGGCTTTCGAGCGGAACTTGAACAATTTTGCGGCTGGCGAAACCGCTTTGAAACTCGAACAGTTGTCGCAGGATTCAGCCAAACTGGCCGGCAGCTTTGGCGAGAAAGCAGACGAGGCATTGAGTACCTACGACAAAGCAGAAAAACTCGGAACTCTGATTCTCGTTTGCTCTCTCTTGATATCAGCCGCGATCGCAGCAATTCTAGCAGCATACACCAGCGGGGCGATCGCTCGTTCCTTAGAAGCCACAACCCTCATCGCTCAGCGAGTGACAGAAGAATCGAACTTTGACCTGCAAGTACCCGTCACTACTTCCGACGAAGTGGGAATGCTAGCAACTTCCCTCAACGAACTGATCCAAAGAGTAGCAGAATATACAGAAGAATTGCACGAAGCAAAAATAGCCGCCGAAGCTGCCAACCGCTCGAAAAGTGCATTTCTTGCCAACATGAGCCACGAACTCCGCACCCCCCTCAACGCCATCATTAACTACAGCGAAATGCTGCAAGAAGATGCTCAAGATTCCGGTTCAGAAGACTTTCTCCCAGACTTAGAAAAAATTCAAACCGCAGGCAAACACCTGCTGGATATGATCAGCGACATCCTCGATATTTCCAAAATAGAAGCCGGTCACGTCACCCTTTATTTAGAAAACTTCGACGTGGCAACCATGATTGAAGAAGTGATGACTACGGCTCAACCGCTAGTAGAAAAAAAAGGCAATTCTTTAGCACTGAAAACCAAAGGCGAACTCGGCACAATGTACGCCGACCAACCGAAAGTGCGGCAAATTCTCCTCAATTTGCTCAGCAATGCTGCCAAATTTACCGAAAAAGGCGTCATTACTATCGGCGTCGAAAGAATTAAAATTGAAAAATCAAGACCGACGAAACCAAATAAAAATAATGATTTTTACTCTGGATCAAACTACACTTCTCAAGTTTTAATGTTTCGAGTTAGCGACACCGGCATCGGCATGACGGACGAGCAATTAGAGCAGATATTTAAACCTTTTACCCAAGCTGATGCTTCGACTACCCGCAAGTACGGAGGCACGGGTTTGGGATTGACAATTAGCCAGCGTTTGTGTCAAATTCTCGGCGGCGAAATTAGCGTCGAAAGCGAAGACGGTAAAGGTTCAACTTTTATTGTCAGTCTCCCGGAACGGGTGGTGATGCAGGCATGAAGTCAATCGATTTTAGATTTTAGATTTTAGATTTTAGATTGAAGCATTGACCCCACGGATAAATTCGGGGGCTTGTATCCGGGATGCTTTCGGTCAGGCAAGATATGGATTTTGACACGGATACACAGATTAATTATTGAGCATTCGTCAATAGTCAGGAGGCAGATGTTCAAGGAAAAAGAAAGAGGGAGGAAGGAAGAGGGAAATTTAAAAATCTATTGATACAGCAACCGCCAAGGCGGTTAGGGCATAAAGTGTAAATAGCCCCAATTGCCGTGCGATCGCAAAACCCATCTCCAAAGTTGTACTCTTAAATGTCAATACTTCGGACAATTTTTGATTACGAACCGTAGGATAAGGGTTTCAATGCTCTAAGGCGATCGAGCTACCAACGAAAAATCGAGGGTTTCAGACTACGAAATAAAAACAGTTCGGACTATTGAAATATCAGGGCTTATGAATATTACTCGCGTCTCAGTTGACTCAGCAGGCAATCAGGCCAATCAAAGCTCAATTATCTCCTCCTATCCTTCCATTTCGTCCGACGGGCGGTTTGTGGCGTTTGAATCTCCAGCATCCAACCTTGTGCCGGGGGACACTAACGCTAGCGGTGATGTCTTTGTGCGCGACACGCTAGCCAATACCACCACCCGTGTCTCTGTAGACTCAGCAGGCAATCAGGGGAACAACATTTCCACCGAGCCCTCTCTCTCAGCCAACGGGCAGTTTGTAGCATTTTGGTCTAATGCCACAAACCTCGTACCGGGGGACACTAACAATACAAACGACATCTTCGTGCGAGACTCGTTGACGAATACCACCACCCGCGTCTCTGTAGACTCAGCAGGCAATCAGGGGAACAACTTATCCTCCGATCCCTCCATCTCAGCCGACGGGCGGTTTGTGGCATTTTTCTCTAATGCCACAAACCTCGTGCCGGGGGACACTAACAATAGCGGCGACATCTTCGTGCGGGACTTGTTGACGAATACCACCACCCGCGTCTCTGTAGACTCAGCAGGCAATCAGGGGAACAAGTATTCCGGCGATCCCTCCATCTCAGCCAACGGGCGGTTTGTGGCATTTTTCTCTAATGCCACAAACCTCGTACCGGGGGACACTAACAATAGCGGCGACATCTTCGTGCGGGACTTGTTGACGAATACCACCACTCGCGTCTCAGTTGACTCAGCAGGCAATCAAACGAAGGGGTTCTACAACTCCTTCGAGCCCATCGGCTCCTTTGACCCCTCCATCTCAGCCGACGGGCGGTTGGTGGCATTTTACTCTTCGGCTACAAACCTCGTGCCGGGGGACACTGGTAATAACATGGACATCTTCGTGCGCGACACGCTAGCCAATACCACCACCCGTGTCTCTGTTGACTCAGCAGGCAATCAGGCGAACAATTACTCCCTCAGCCCCTCCATCTCAGCCGATGGGCGGTTTGTGGCGTTTCATTCAGATGCCTCCAACCTCGTGCCGGGGGATACTAACAATCGGTTCGACATCTTCGTGCGGGACTTGTTGACGAATACCACCACCCGTGTCTCTGTTGACTCAGCAGGCAATCAGGGGAACAAGGGGTCCTTCGAGTCCTCCATCTCTGCAGATGGGCGGAGAGTAACGTTTTCATCTGAGGCTACTAACCTCGTGCCGGGGGATACTAACAATACCCTCGATGTCTTTGTTTCTGAAACCGGCAACACTCCAAGCAACAACCCTCCTAATAACAACATCAACGGCACGGACGGCAACGACATCCTGTTTGGGACCAGCGGCAACGATATCATCAACAGTGTGGAAGGGAATGACGTACTCATCGGTTTGCGGGGCAACGATGTCCTTGTCGGGGGCGACGGCAGCGATATCCTGAATGGCGGCAAAGGTTTTGACACTCTCAACAGCGGTTTGGGAAACGATATTCTAGTCGGCGGCGGGGGCAACGATGTCTTTGTTTTAGGTGCCGGATTGGGAGTTGATACAATCGCTGATTTCGCCAACTCTCAAGATACCGTCCAATTAATCAATGGCTTGACCTTCGGACAGTTATCAATTTCGCCGGGAACGGACGGCACATTAATTACAGTAGTCGGCAGCGGTGAAATTTTAGCTTCTTTGATAGGTGTTGCTCCCAATCTCATCGGTTCTGAAGATTTCATCTCGGTCTAGAGATAGTAAAGTGGTCATTTGTAAAATCAATTTTACTCATGGAACATGATTAAATTTGGCAAACAATCCTTGGCATTAATAGGCACAGTTATTGCAATTTTGTAACCTACTTTTACCACTCATTCACAAGAAAGCAACAGCGAACTGACCAAACTTAAATTTTTCTTATAAGCCAAAAAAAGGTTGTTGCCGATCGAGAAACAGTCTCTGCGATCCCCAACAACCCCGCCAATCTGCCTTGTCCGAACCTCCGCCGCCCCTTTTACCGTCGTTGGAGCGTGTAATCGAACAGTTTTTGAAATTTGGTCTTAAACAAGTTTACTGCCAACACTTGTGACAGGACAGGTGGTGGTGATGGATAATATCGATTCCGGTTGCATTCCTCATCATTGTTGAGTGTTGACTGTTGACTGTGAGTCAAAAAAATGAAAATTGCACGAATTATTTGTTGGCAGCTTGATTCGACTTTACGCCCTACGATGAAGCGCGGATTTGATATCATTCCGGCGCAGCCTGATTTGATATCAATTATCAAAATAAAGAATAATTAACAACCCGGACTGACGCACAGACTCTATCTCTAGGTGAACGCTGCACATCTTACATATAGGGGTTCTGCGTAAGTTTTGATAATTCCCAGGTTTTGACCTGGGAATATAGCAAGCCTACAGAACAAAGCCTTGTACAACAGTAGTTTTCAAGACTCCTTCAAAAGTGCGTTCTGTCTTGTCCAACAGGACAACGACATTGCGCCCGTTCGGAGACAAACGAACTTCTCGGATTGAATAAGAGAACACCCAATCTTGAAAATTGTTCAGGTTTCCGAGGACACGCTGCCGACCGTTATGATTAATTACAAGACGCATTGCCGCGCTCTCTTTGCCAGCCGAAGCATTTTTTTGCCGCTGTTCCAGGCGAATTTGTAAAAGCTTTCCTGTATTGAGTTTGACGGCAACTGTCTCGCTTCCATTGGCTCCGGGAGTACGAGAAATAATGTTCAGTTTAGTTCCAGCTTTAGGAGGAGTTAACTTCAAAGTTTGCCTGTTATTCCAACTTTTTTTAAGCAAGTCATCTTCTGCCATTTTAGTGCTTTTATTGGAGTCGGACTCGCCATATTTAGTTTCGATACACCCATTTTTGATGCAGGAATTTGCAGCAACTCGAACAATTTGCAATTCTGCTTTGGGAATTCCCGCTCCTGTATCTCTGGAACTTTCTAGATACAAGTAGTAATTGCTGTCGGCGGAAAAACCCGACATCCGGTGTGCGGCACGCCAGGTATTTGCCAAAGCTTCAGGGGCTACTGCGATCGCGGCACTTGCTATAATACCTAGCGAAATTAAAGGTAAAATTTTCATAGCTATATTTTCCAAGTGTGAGAGTTATAGCGGCTGTTATTGATGAGTAAAACAATAACGATTTGGGTTTAGCTATAGGACTGTGACGCTTCTCAAGTCCTCTCTCCTATTTACATGAGTGTTTCTCTATTTTCCGCAGCAGGAGACTGTTTAAGAATATGCCGTTTTTTCAAGTGGCACTAGAAATAATTTTTAATGTGAGAGTTGCTTTTATCCAAGAGTGCAACTTTTAGGGGCGACAGTTTGCTTTTGGCTGCCAGAGACTGCGACAAAGGACGGAAATACCTATCTACAGATAGGGGAACACCGATCCGATCGCCCTCCGCAACTCCCTACAATGACAATTGTACGGGCCATTAAGCAATTGCCTCTACAGCAGTCATCATTTTTAATGCAGGGAATTAAAATTTATGCAACCGAATAATCCAAACCAATTTACCGAAAAAGCCTGGGAAGCCCTCGCCCGCACCCCCGAAATCGTCAAAGCAGGTCAGCAGCAGCAGCTAGAAAGCGAACACTTGATGAAAGCTTTGCTGGAACAAGAATCGGGGCTCGCTAGCAGCTTATTTAACAAAGCGGGAGTTTCTGTAGCAAAATTGCGCGATCGCACTGATGAGTTTATCAGCCGCCAGCCGAAAATTACTGGAACGGGTGGCAACGTTTATCTCGGTCGTTCTCTCGACACCCTGCTAGACCGCGCCGAAACTTACCGAAAAGAGTACGGCGATGAATTTATTTCGATCGAGCATTTGATACTAGGTTACGTTAAGGACGATCGTTTCGGCAGAAATCTACTGCAAGAATTTAAACTAGATGAAGCCAAACTCAAAGACATAATTGCCCAAGTCCGGGGGAACAACAAAGTGACAGATCAAAATCCAGAAGGCAAATACGAAGCGCTGGAAAAATACGGCCGAGACTTGACTGAAGCCGCGCGTCAAGGTAAACTCGATCCGGTAATCGGACGGGATGACGAAATCCGCCGCACGATTCAAATATTGAGCCGTCGCACCAAAAATAATCCGGTATTGATTGGGGAACCGGGAGTCGGCAAAACTGCGATCGCCGAAGGACTCGCCCAGCGAATTATCACCGGAGATGTCCCCCAATCTCTCAAAGACCGACAATTAATTAGCCTAGATATGGGCGCTTTAATTGCCGGGGCAAAATTCCGGGGAGAATTTGAAGAACGCTTGAAAGCGGTGCTGAAAGAAGTTACCGACAGCAACGGCAAAGTCATCTTATTTATCGATGAAATTCACACCGTTGTCGGTGCCGGTGCAACTCAAGGATCGATGGATGCCGGCAACTTGCTCAAACCCATGTTAGCGAGGGGAGAATTGCGCTGTATCGGCGCTACAACTCTCGACGAATACCGCAAGTACCTCGAAAAAGATGCGGCACTAGAACGCCGTTTTCAACAAGTTTATGTTGACCAACCGACAGTTGAAGATACTGTCTCGATTTTGCGGGGTTTGAAAGAACGCTACGAAGTGCACCACGGTGTGAAAATTTCTGACAGCGCCCTAGTGGCGGCGGCTACTTTGTCTACTCGATATATTAGCGATCGCTTCCTGCCAGACAAAGCCATTGACTTAGTGGACGAAGCAGCCGCTAAACTCAAAATGGAGATTACCTCCAAGCCGGAAGAACTAGACGAAATTGACCGCAGGATTTTGCAGCTAGAAATGGAAAGACTGTCGCTGCAAAAAGAAAGTAACTCTGCTTCGATCGAACGCTTGGAAAGACTGGAAAAAGACTTAGCCAACCTCAAGGAACAGCAAAACGGTTTGAATGCCCAGTGGCAATCGGAAAAAAATGTCATCGGCAGCATTCAAAAGATTAAAGAACAGATCGATAAGGTGAATATTGAAATTCAACAAGCTGAATTAAAATATGACCTGAACCGCGCTGCTGAGTTGAAATATAGCAAGTTAACCGAATTGCAAAAACAATTGCAAGAAGCAGAAGCTCAACTGTCAGCAACTCAAACCACAGGTAAAAGTTTGCTGCGGGAAGAAGTCACTGAAGCTGACATTGCCGAAATTATTTCCAAGTGGACGGGAATTCCGATCAGCAAGTTGGTTGAATCGGAAATGCAGAAACTTTTGCACTTGGAAGATGAACTGCACAAGCGGGTAATTGGACAGGATGAAGCGGTGACGGCTGTTGCAGATGCAATTCAGCGATCGCGCGCGGGTTTAGCCGATCCAAACCGTCCGGTTGCGAGTTTTATCTTTCTCGGCCCCACGGGTGTTGGCAAAACCGAGTTAGCCAAAGCATTAGCTGCTTATCTGTTCGACACGGAAGAAGCGATCGTCCGAATTGATATGTCGGAATACATGGAGAAACACGCGGTTTCGCGGTTAATTGGTGCGCCTCCGGGATACGTCGGTTACGACGAAGGCGGACAATTAACTGAGGCTGTGCGGCGCCGTCCTTACTCAGTGATTCTATTCGATGAAATCGAGAAAGCGCACCCGGATGTATTCAACATCATGCTGCAAATTTTGGATGACGGCCGCGTTACCGATGCTCAAGGTCACACAGTAGACTTTAAGAATTCTGTGATTATTATGACATCGAATGTCGGCTCTCAATACATCTTAGATGTGGCGGGAGATAACGAACTAATGCGGAGTCGGGTGATGGAAGCGATGCGGGGAACTTTCCGCCCGGAATTTCTGAACCGGATTGATGAGATGATTATCTTCCACGGTTTGAGCAAGCGCGAGTTGCGGCAAATCGTGCAGTTGCAAGTGAAGCGCTTGGAGAAACGGTTAGCCGAGCGCAAAATGTCTCTGAAATTGTCGGAATCTGCGATCGACTTTTTAGCAGAAATTGGTTACGATCCGGTTTACGGTGCGCGGCCTTTGAAGCGGGGAATTCAACGCGAGTTGGAAACGCAAATGGCGAAGGGTATTTTGCGGGGAGATTTTGCTGACGGCGATACCATTTTTGTGGATATCGAGAATGAAAGGTTGGCGTTTAAGCGGCTCCCAGCACAGTTGGTGACTGCGAAATAATTTGAGTAGGGTGGGCTGCGGCCCACCTTATTTTTTTGAGGCGATGGTTCTTTTTTTGACCGCAGATGTAGGCGGATGGACGCGGATGGACGCGGATGGGATTGCGGGCGATCGTTCTTAAGGGCGATCGCTTTCTGATTTATCTTTTTTCAACTCTTGGCGTTCTCGAACAGATTTCGTCAGCAGGTACGTTGCCACACTGCTAACGGATCTGCTGTCTTCTTCTGCCCATTCTTCGAGAGCTTTTTGAATCTCTTCTGGCAAGTATGCGGTAACTCGTCCCCGTGAAGCCATTTGTTGCACTGCAAAACATTTCAATACAGTCCATCTTACGCCGTGGTCATCGCTTAAGGGCGATCGCTTTCTGATTCTTCCTTTTTCTGCTCTTGGCGATCTCTGACTGCTTTAGCTGCCACATGGGATAGCAGGTTTGCAAGGGTTCTATCTTCCTCTTCGGCCCATTCAGACAAGGCTTGATGAATGTCTTCTGGCAGTGTAACTGTAACTCGCATTCGTGAAGGCATCGGCTGGCATGGTTTTACTTCAATTGTCTTTAATTTTACACTCTAACATCATTTTATATAGTTTTATGTCATCTGCATCTAATAACATCAAATGACGCTATAAGTGTATATAGGGTTCAGACCCTAAAAAGTCAGAAGCCAGCCCCTTACTGTCCAAGGTTCCGGGCTGGCTCTGGCTCCAAAAATAGCAATGGAGTGTATTCAATTATGACTTATAAAGACCGCTTGCACTGTTGGGCGATCGCCCGTTTGTTACCCTCTGAGCAATGGATAATTGTTGCCCGCTTCCGCAGTCGTTCCGATGCAGAGGGGCATTTCAAGTTTTTGCGTCAAACTATACCTCACGTTAAGTTTGAGGTTGTGTTCGATCGCACTGGGGAAAGTCACCGTTTATCGGCGTTGGGCCGTCCTTCCAATCCTGTCACCAGCGCCTTATAAAGGATAATTTTCGCTGCGATTTGAGTTAACTAAACATTTGCTATCGCACTTTTTTCGATAAGTGCGATCGGCCTTCCTTTCTTGAGTCCCCCTCTGCTGGGACGAGAGTTTCTGCTGAATAGATTTCAATCGCCGAGTTATCTGTTGGGCTGTCTCTACTAACTTACTTCCGCACCATCACAGACTTAATCACAGCATTCGGCTGATACTTATTAGTCTGATAAAATCCCCCTTTCCCAGCGCCATAAACCCCCGCAAACTGCTTCCCCTCAGCCTTGGGAACAAACATAATGTTTCTAGTGGGTTGCTTGGCAAATACAACCCCTTCTCTCATTTCATTATCCACGTTATAAGATAAAGTAGCCTTGCCGTAAATTGCCTCAGCTTGTTTCAGAGTCATTCCCGGCCCGACGCCCTGAACTGTTTTATAATTAGCATTTTCAGTCATCAAAAGTTCAATGACATCCGTATCTTTTAGCTTTGTACCCGCAGCGTAGATAATCCGATATTGCACTTTTCCCGACTGGCTGACAGCCACAGCATCAAAGTCTACCATAAAAGGAGACTCTACCTTAAACTGCGCTGTGGAACCGAGAGCCTTTTTCAATTGTCCTAAAGTCATCCCCACCTTCCCCGCTCCAATTGTGCGATCGGAAATTGTTAAACTTGCAGCAGGTGTTTTTTGAGCAGCCTTTGCCGTTTCTCCCAGCTTATTTGCACCCCCAGGCGCAACAGCGGAACCGGGAGTCGAAATTAAAGTCAGGTAACTGCCGATCGCCAATAAAACAGCTATCATTGATCCAGACAAAATTTTAAGATTCAACATGACTAATTCTCCTAGATTTCAAATGCGACTATCTACCCGCATCTTTTTGACTATCCTGGGCGTCACCCTCCTAGTTTGGATTCTTAGAGGTGTTGGTATCTTGACCTTCATTCCCGGTGGTGTCATTTGGATACTGATTTTGCTGTCTTTTGTTGCGGGTATCCTCAGCACTTTACTCCGTCGGTAAGCCAGCATCCGGCAAATAACAAATAAGAATTAACAATTAACAAATTATTTTAATTTGGAGTGTTTCATTGCCTTTCCCACTGTCACATTCAACTGAGCTCCTATCAGCATCACCAAAGAAGAAAGATCGAGCCACAGCAGCAACACAATAAAAGTTCCGATCGTGCCGTAAGTCCAAGTGTAATTGCCCAAATGGAAAACATAAAACCGAAATAAAGCTGAAAATAGTGCCCACAAAATAGCTGCAAAAACAGCTCCCGAAAAAATAGGAATATCTGGTTGACGGCGGCTAGGCCCGTAGCGGTAAACAAAAGCAAAAGCCAGTGATACAATTCCCAAAGAAATCGGCCAGCGCCACAGCCGCCAAACACCTAACAGTTGCGACTCCAAAGGGCAAGTGCTAGCGAGTAGAAAGCAATTTTGAACATCTTTTAAATCGCAATTGGCGACGGACTCCAGCAGGCAACTCTGGCGGGCAATAGCTTGTACAATTAAGTCGCTGACAAATACTACTCCCGATGCTAGAATTAACAGCACAATTGTACCGATACTCAGCCCCAAAGAAATAAGTTTTGCTTTCCAAAATGGTCGAGTTCGATCGCTAGGGATTTCATGGATGCGATCGAGTGCAGCCATCGCCGCGCTCATTACTCCAGAAAATGCCCAAATCGCCCCAAGAAAGCTCACCGAAAACAGCCCTTTACTGCGAGTTAACAGAATTTCTTTGATTAAGCCACCAATCAACTTCCGCACGTCATCGGGTATAACTTCGCCCAAAAGACGGGCGATTTGATACAGTGTTGACTGCAAAGGTTCAAAGAGGGCGATCGCAGATAAGATAGCCAACAGCCCCGGAAACAGCGCCAGCATAGAATTGTAGGCCATTTCCGCAGACAGCCCCGGCAACCGCTGTTCTCCTGCCTTCGCGCCGACCTGCTTGAGCGTGCCCCAAGTCAAACACCGACAAAACAGCCAAAAACCCCCTAATTTCCGTTTGAGAGCTCGAAGCAGCCTCAAAAATGCCTTAAACAAAGCTAAAATCAGGTAGCGCAACCAGTAAAAAATGTTCATAGCGCACAGGCAATGGGGCGAAAGATGAGGTACACAAGTCGTTAATTAATTAAGCCATTATCAACTCGCAATTGCCAATTCCCAATTCCCCAATCTAAAATCTAAAATCTAAAATCTAAAATCAATATTATGGCTCAAGATGTCAGACAGTGGTTAGATGAAATCAAGCGGCTGCAACAGCAGTTAACAGAAGTTTCGCGCGATCGCGATGAGGCAGGTGAAAGTGCCGCTCAGTGGCGCCAACTCTACAATACCGAAGCCGAGCAGCGGCGGAATGATGCTAAATTAACTCAGCAAAGCATCGCTTCTCTGGAAGCACAAATAGAGCAATTACAAAATTTTTCCCCCATTATGCCCGAAGGCGACGATGCTGGGGTTGCCCGACAGCAGGAAATTGCACAACTGCAAACAGTAGGCGAACTTAAAGCTAAGTTAGCAGAAGTTCTCGAAGAGCGCGATCGGGCGATCGAACAAGTTAAACAACTCACTCAAGCCCTCAAACAAGAAGAAGCCCGCCACGCCGAAACTAGCAAAAATTTAACTAGCGCCCTCGGAGATGCCGTTGACTTGCTCGCGAAAGCCCAAAATCCAGCCCCTGCAAAAACCGAGACAGTATATTCTTTAGAGATAGTACCTACTCGCACTGCAAATCCCGGCGAAACTGCTCTGGAAATCCGCCAAACTTCCGCCCCAGGCAAAAATACCGCCCAACTTCCACCTTCTAAAAATCAGTTACTCGATTTACCGCCCTTTGGGAATTAGGAGCTAAAAATTCAGGAATTATCGGCATGGCAAGTCCCCTTGCAGGTCTGATTTAGTCAGCGATTCCTTGTTTTTGTTTTTCCTGCAATTAGGTGGCATTAATTCATCTGCTTCTTTATTATTCCGCATCTAGGGATGTTTGACTAATCGATGTAACTGTACTATACGCCAACCTCTAATCTGCATTCAAAATTTTGAAAACTGCCAAAAAATCTGCCTTGCGCCGTACCAACCTACAGTCTTTAGATAGAACTTAACCCAGCTAAATTTTAGTAATATCGACAACGACTGATACGCGAGGAAACTTCATGAAGGCAGAGATATCCGCAGTCTGGGTAAAGATTCAGAGCATGATCGACGGCTTGATTATCCTGTTGCCCAATATTGTGCTGGCGTTAATTGTCTTTGCAATCTTTTTCTCTGTGGGCGGGGCAATTAAAAGAGCCGTCAGGCGGCTAACCCGCCACCACCACCAAGCACGAAATTTGGGGCTGGTATTAGGACGGTTGGCGCAGGGTACGATCGTTCTAGTTGGCCTGTTTGTTGCTCTTTCGATTGTAATTCCCACATTTAAAGCTGGGGATTTGATTCAATTGCTTGGAATTAGCGGGGTGGCGATTGGTTTTGCCTTTCGCGATATCTTGCAAAACTTCTTAGCCGGGATCCTAATTCTGTTAACTGAACCGTTCCGAATCGATGACCAAATTGTGTTTAAAAACTTTGAGGGAACGGTAGAAAATATTGAGACCCGCGCTACAACAATCCTAACCTATGATGGTCGCCGAATTGTCATTCCCAATGCCGAATTATTTACGAATGCGGTGACAGTGAATACCGCTTTCGATAAACGCCGCACGGAATACGATTTTAGTATTGGTTACGGCGACGATATTGACCGCGCCAAGCAGTTAATGCTGGAAGCATTGTACAGCATAAATGAGGTGTTGAAAGATCCTGCACCCGATGTGCTGGTGGTTCAGCTAGCAGAAAGTACCGTCAATATTCGCGTTCGGTGGTGGATTGCTCCGCCGCGCCGAATTGACGATATGCGATCGCGCGACAAGGTAATTTGTGCTATTAAAAAAAAGCTCGTGGAAAACGGCATCGATTTGCCTTATCCCACGCGACAAATTTTGTTTCACGACCAAACCGAAGAAACCGACGGCGATCGCTCCCAGCAGCGCGAGGGATGGCCAGCAGGCAAAAGTAAAGTTCCGAAACCTCGCCCTATTGGGGGATCTGTGGGAAAAGTGGGCCAAGGGCGATCGCAACAAGACGACAACGGAAAATATTAACAGCATCACCAGTCATGAAAAATATGGCGTTGCTGAATACAGGTATGAATTCAAGATTTCCCAATGGCTATAGGCAAAGTATGGTGAGTTTTGTAACATCAAGCGAAAAGGTGATTCATACCATGAATCAGCAACGCCAAAATTGGCAAGTAAGGCGACAAGCCCCTTGCGATCGGGACAGGCAATTAACAGGGTTGCAGTAGGGCTAGTCATAATATAATGACAAAATTGTCTCGCTGAGTCGAGCAAGAACAAGTTATCTCACAGGGGTTTATTGATACGTTTAGGGGCGGGTTCTTCGGCCCACCCCACAAGAGATTTTAACTAAAAGTGGAACAGGCATCTTGCCTGTTTCGATTGGCTTACGGGCGGGCTCTTCGGCCCACCCCACAAGAGATTTTAACTAAAAGTGGAACAGGCATCTTGCCTGTTTCGATCTTCCTTCTTCCTTCTTCTAAAACCCCATCGCCCCAGCTACCGCATCCAAAGTCGGAGCAATGCCGCTTTTAAACAGATTGTTGCTGTGATTAATTGCGGTATCCGGGTCTTTCAAACCGTTACCAGTCAACACGCAAACCACCGTCGCCCCAGTCGGAACTTGGTCTTTTACCTTCAGCAAACCGGCCACAGAAGCCGCACTCGCAGGTTCGCAGAAAATTCCTTCCTGCGATGCTAACAAACGGTAAGCGTCCAGAATTTCGGCGTCGGTGACTGCTGCAAAACTGCCGCGGCTGGCTTCGGAAGCTGCGATCGCCTGTTTCCAGCTAGCGGGGTTGCCGATCCGAATCGCCGTCGCCAGGGTATCTGGGTTCGCCACAGGCTCTCCAGTTACCAAAGGCGCAGCCCCGGCGGCTTGAAATCCCATCATCTGCGGCAGCCGCGAACATTTTTTGGCTTGGTGGTATTGACAAAAACCCATCCAGTATGCTGTGATGTTTCCCGCATTTCCGACGGGAATGCACAGCCAGTCGGGGGCGTCGCCCAAGGCGTCCACCACTTCAAAAGCTCCGGTTTTCTGACCTTCCAAGCGGTAAGGATTCACCGAATTTACCAATGTCACGGGGTAGTTAACAGCCATTTCACGGACAATTTCTAAGGCTCGATCGAAATTTCCCCCAATCGAAATGACTTCCGCACCGTACAGCAAAGCTTGCGCCAGCTTGCCCAAAGCCACGTAACCTTCGGGAATCAACACGAAAGCTCGCATCCCCCCGCGTCTGGCGTAGGCGGCGGCGGCGGCCGAAGTATTGCCGGTACTGGCGCAAATTACAGCTTCGGCACCAGATTCCTTGGCCTTGGAAATCGCCATTGTCATCCCCCGGTCTTTGAAACTACCCGTGGGGTTGAGGCCGTCGTATTTCACGAGGACGCGCACGTCTCGACCGATGAGAGAGGCGATCGCAGGTGCTGGAATCAGGGGAGTATTGCCTTCTTGGAGGGTCACTACAGGCGTGGTTTCCGTCACCGGCAGGTAGGGGCGATAAGCTTCGATCAAGCCCGGCCAGCCGTAGCGTTTCGGCTCGGCGGCGCGGGCAGCGGAGTTAGCAGCAGAGTCAGTAGCAGGTAGAATCAGGGTCACGATGTCAATGGTTTTAGGCAATGGCTAAGGAATTTACACTAATTTTAGCTCGATCGGTTAATTTGATGTTTAATACGATCGGTTCAGGTTAAAGTAACTTAATGGTGTGAATGTGTAGATATGTCTACCCAATTACTAATGTCAAATAATTCATCCACTCTTTCCCGGCCTCAAGTTACCGCGAGCAATCCCGAAATGGCTAGTTCTTCTACCCTATCGACCACTTTTGCCCGCAAAGTAGATTCGGTGAAGTGCCCCTACCAAGCCGACCAGCAAGTTAAGTTCCTGCACTTGCAAGCGGAAATCGAATCCTTGCTGCTGGAAGTGCAAAGCCTCAAACAGCAACGCTCGATCGCTGGCTTGCCGGCGAGCGGCCCCATTTCTGGCAGCAGCAGCAATTAGCAGACAACAGTCGCTAATGCTAACTGTGCTGCCCCTGTGTTATAAAAACAAAGGTTTTGCTACCCGCAGTATTTTTTGCCGAAAGTGCCAGAAATTCCTAACTGCGGATAGCGATCGCTAGCTTTTGCTAAAACGCGCTTGCCTACAGCTCAACTCGTCTGCTGCTTGCTGGCAACGAGCTGACATTTTATGGCGCTTTTTTATTGCGCTAATTTGTTAAGCCATCCTCATGGCATACGGAGAATCGAAATCAGTTTATGACAGCATCGATCGAAAAACCACTAAATTTGACATCCGCAAGTGACACTTCCAACCTGCGCCTCAAAGATATTCTCAAAACCCTGCCGCGGGAAGTATTCGTCAAAAACCCCCGCAAAGCTTGGACAAAAGTAATCGTCAACGTTCTTTTAGTTGCTGTCGGTTACTGGGGCATAGCAGTATCGCCTTGGTTTCTACTACCCCTAATGTGGATTTTCACAGGAACCGGATTAACCGGTTTTTTTGTGATCGGCCACGACTGCGGTCATCGGTCATTTGCTAACCGCCGCTGGGTAAACGATTTAGTCGGACATATTGCATTTCTGCCGTTAATTTATCCGTTTCACGCATGGCGGCACGGACACAATTATCACCACAAACACACCAACAAACTTGGTGAGGATAATGCTTGGCACCCGATGACAGCAGCCGACTACACTGGCGCGCCCAAGGCTTTACAAGTAGCTTATAGTTTAATATTCGGTTGGATGTGGTGGATCGGCTCGATCGCCCACTGGGCAAAAGTACACTTTATGTGGTGGCGGTTCAAAGGCAAACAGAAACAAGAACAAGTGCGGTTTTCTGTCTTAGTGGTTTTAATCGGTGCTGCGATCGGATTTCCGATTTTAATAGCAACCACAGGCATTTGGGGATTTGTCAAATTTTGGTTGATGCCCTGGCTGGTTTACCATTTCTGGATGAGCACTTTTACGATCGTCCACCACACAGCACCAGACATTTCATTTAAAGAACCCGAAGAATGGAACGAAGCCCAAGCACAACTATCAGGAACAGTTCACTGCGATTATCCCCGCTGGGTAGAGTTTCTGTGCCACGACATTAACGTCCACGTTCCCCACCACCTTTCAACTGCTATTCCCTGGTACAATTTGCGCCTCGCCCACAGCAGCTTAAAGGAAAATTGGCAAGATCATCTCTACGAAACAGAATTTTCTTGGTCTTTAATGAAGCGGATTGCCGACAACTGTCACCTATACAATCCGGCTGGCGGCTATCAAACATTGCAGGAATTTAACGCTAAAACAAAGTAGTTTAGAAACGCGATAAATGCCCGAACAACCCGGTTTGTCAAACACAACCGGGTTTTTCGATATTACAATCCGTAGCCTTTGTAAGGGGAGGAATGCGTACCCTACTGTCAATATCGCAATCCGTACCATTATTAAATCAGTCATTCCCAATCTAAAATCTAAAATCTAAAATCTAAAATCGGATGACTTTCAATCCCAATAACTGTCGCAACGAAAGCGAAGTAGAAAGCAAACTCATTGTCAGCTATCTGCTACCAAAGTTAGGCTATACGCCCGACACTTGGCACCAAGAAATAGCCTTTGGGAATATTCGTCTAGACTTCCTCTCATTTGCCACCCAAGTTATCCCCATAGTTCTCGATGCAGACTCGCCCATGAGTTTAGTCATGGAGGCAAAACATCCGAAGGAAAATTTAGACCGTCACCTGCGGAAACTCAAGCGTTACTTAACAAGTTTAAGCATCCGCTACGGACTCATAACTAACGGTAAAGAAATTAGAATATACGCAAGAGTCAGCGATGATATTCAGCTAGTTTTTCAGTGTGCAGGGCAAGACATTGAAACGAGAATTGATGAAATTATAACTTTAATTGGCAAAAATAGTTTAAAATCTGTAAACAGTCAAGATGGTGTAGAACAGGAAGATACTAAAAATAATTTAGTTAGTCCTGAGTTAATTAGCCAAGTACCTCTACAGCAAAACAATCCCGCCACCGCAGAACCTGAGCAAATTCAAATATCACAACCGGAAAAAACATCTGAAAATAATTCAGTTAATTTTCAATTTACATCAACTTTAATTGTTTCAAAAGTTAGTAAAAAAAACATGAAAATCATTGCTGTTTACCATAACAAAGGTGGCGTTGGCAAAACTACAACAGTAGTTAATTTAGCCGCGGCGCTGAGCAAGGAAGGTAACAGAGTATTAGTCATAGACTTAGACAGTCAGGCAAATACAACCTTTGCGACAGGTTTAGTAAAATTTGAGGATGAAGAACAAGACGATTTGAAAGATAGCAACATTCTTCAAGTTTTGCAATCAGAAGACTTTTACTCGATCGCCGAAGTAACACGCAAGTCTAATTTTTGCAATCCCGCAATTGATGTGATCCCTTCCCACATCGATTTAATGTACTATGAAACGGAGCTAAATCAACTAGATTACAGCCGCATGATTTTAATTCAAAAACTAGCAGAAGTCCAAGATAAGTACGATATTGTACTGATTGATACGCCGCCATCTTTGAATTTTTATGCGAGAGTTGCCCTGATTGCTGCGGATTATTTAATTATTCCTTCTGACTTAAAACCTTTTGCCAATCAAGGACTGATTAATGTCAAGGATTTTATTAAAAAAGTTAATGGATTCAAAAAACAAATTGGCAAGAAACCTCTAGAAGTTTTAGGCGTCCTCCCTTGCAAAATCTCCACAAATACTAAATTTATACAGTACAGTTTGCCCAAGCGGAGGGAAGCAATTCCCAAACGCTACGGCTTTGAAATCATGGACAGCGTAATTTACGAAAGAGATGATTTGGCCAAGTGTGCAGAACAAATTCAAATCGTGGGAGATATGGAAATTGCCGATCCGATTTCGGTGCTGGACTTTAAGCCAGATTCCATCGCTTCCCAAGAATTTGAAATGCTAGCAATCGAAGTTTTGGAAAAAACAGGTAAAAACTAATGAAAAAATTATTTCCGTCACTGATTGCAGTGAAAAAGATTGTATCTGCAGTGCCCAATTCCAATTTTGCTGAGCCTGATTTGGAGAAATTGGCCAGACTGATATTAGAATTAGGAGGATTGATTAATCCGATCATTGTCCGCCGCACCAGTATAGATTCCTACGAAATAGTAGATGGAAACTTTGAATACTACGCGGCTGCCAGAGCAAAGGAAATTGAACCTCTCAAGGGCGAGACAATCGGAGCATTCATCCTGGAACCAGAAAATGAAGAACTTCTCCTCGAACAACTTGAAATTCTCAGAAAAACCGCCATCACTGAGAATGCTGGTGAAAATGAAACTCCCAAAGAGTCATCAATAACTGAGGCTTCAGGTGAAAATGAAACTCCCCAACCATCATCGAGTTTTGAGCAGCGACTGACAAATATTGAAGCCAGGTTAGAAAATCAAATCAATGAATTGAAAGCTGAACATATCCGCGAAAAACAGGTCTTAGCCCAGAGAATACAAGAGGTTGAAAACCTAATTTCACAACAATTACCTCTGTTAATAGAAGCCCAGTTGGCAAACATAATTAATGAGTTTAAATCAGACCATACATCTGAAAAACAGCATTTGTTAGACAACGTACAAGCAGTTGAAAAGGTAACTTCTCAACCAATTTCGCTGTTGCCAGCACTTAATACTCAAGATAAAATTCAATTGGCGGCGAATTTGAAAGATGCTGGGCTGAAGCCTCCCGTTATACAACTAATACTCAAAGAGCGAGATGTGCGGCCGTTTGTGTCATTTGCAAATGTGGTGGAACGCATTAAAGGCTTAACCGACAAAACAATGATTAAAATTATTGATTACTGGCACAATACTCATCAGCAGTGAGCCGTCTAAATTGCATTTTGGGGCGGGCTTGCGTGTCCACCGCCACAAATGTTGAAACCCGAGTTACAACTGGGTTTCTGAAAGGTAATTGACAATGAGCAAAATACTTATCACTAGCAATTGCATTGTTGGGGTGGACTTCTAGACCACCCTACAAAAGTTGAAACTGCCCGATCGCCCTGACGGCAAAAAGAGTAAAGATAAGTGAAGCAGTGGATCGTTGGTGTCCCACAGGCAGTTAAACCGATCGCAGTCGATTTTTTGTAGGAATTGCAGTAAGTTTTGCCGTAGCACGGGCGAGGGCCCGACGCCATCGCCCATCCCATCAAACCCACCAAACAGAGTTTTGTAACTCATCATCTTTCATTAGTATTCTCCTTGAGTCGATCGGAATTACAGCAAAAACATCGTCAGCAGCAAGACTGGATAAGTTGCGAGTAAAAACCAACCTGCTGCTCGACAGATTTGCTTTTTCGGGGTTGCCAGCAAAATAACTAATAGCAAAGCGACTAGCATCGCGATCGCGGGTTTATTTAACAGCGTAGCATCAGCAATCAGCATATCCGATTAACCGAACCATCTCAAATAAAGTTAACCGCCGCGACTACTTGATAGTTTGTTCTGCATCAAAATAATTATTCTTTGCATAATTTTGCAACTTTAACTCTTCTTGCATTGACATAAAAGGGTATTTACTAGAGCCAACTCGCTGTGAACTATAAATGCCCGCATGACCTGAAAAAACATAGCTCATCACACAGGCGATCGCAATAAATACCCCCGATTCCAGACCAAAAAGTTCAATTCCCATTAAAGTTGAGGCGATCGGTGTATTCGCCGCACCGCCAAAGACAGCAACAAATCCCATTCCTGCCAATAAAGGTGCTGGTAATGCCAAGATTAATGACAAAGCATTGCCTAATGTTGCACCAATAAAAAATAGAGGAGTCACTTCTCCTCCTTTAAAACCAGTCCCTAAAGTTAACGCAGTTAAAGCTATTTTTGCTGCAAAATCCCCAGGTGGTAACTGAGTGTTAAACGCATCGACAATGATAGGAATACCCAAACCGATATATTTAGTCGAGCCAATCGCCCATACGCTCAGTGCGACAATCGCACCACCGATCGCAGGACGAAAAGGAGGATAGGATATTTTTGCTTTAAAAAAGTGGCTAGTTTTGTGAGTGAGTCTTGCAAAAATCATCGCCACAATTCCGAAGATTGCACCAGCGACAATTGCATAAATTAGCCCCATTGGGCTGACTGTCGGTACAAAGGGAGCATGGCGGTATGCTGTATGATGCAGACCCAAAACTAAGGTAATGCGATCGCCTACAATGGCTGCAACTAAACAGGGAAAAAGAGCATCATGGTTAATAGTTCCAATAGCTAAAACCTCTAAACCAAAAATAGTTCCCGCTAAGGGAGTTCCGAAAACGGAAGCAAATCCACCACTGATCCCAGCCATTAATAAAATTCGGCGTTCGGCGTGTTTAAAGCGGAATATTTTAGTTAATTGGTCTGCGAGTGATGCCGCAATTTGCAGTGCTGTCCCTTCACGACCAGCGGAACCCCCAAATAAATGAGTTATATCTGTACCTAGCAGCACCATCGGAGCCATCCGCAACGGAATAACATTTTTCGGGTGATGAATCTCTTCGAGTAAAAGATTATTACCAGCTTCTACCTTCTTTCCGTATCGATGATAAATCCAACCACTTAAGAATCCAGCTAAGGGCAATAAGGCAATAATCCACAGATGAGACTCTCGCCAATTTGTTGCCCAATCTAAAGATGCTAGGAGAGCGGCAGAACCTAAGCCGGAAAAAATGCCAACTATACAAGAAATGATGAACCACTTGCTGAGTTGGGGTAATGCAAGGAATTGCTCAAATTGCTCAAACCATTTCATGATAAAAACTCCTATTTTTGAGTTTTAGATTTGCGACTGTTAAAGTAGCCAGACTGGGGTTAATTTTTAGGTACGTTGTTGCGCTTTAGCGCTCTTTGGCTATAAGAAAGAGCGCCCAAGCGCAACAACATACCTTTGATTGAGGTGCCATTTTTGTAATTCCTAGCAGGTTAATTTTTGCGGTCTTCTACCAAAATTACAGGAATGAAACTATTTTCTATGACCGCTTGGGATACCGAACCAACTAACACTTCTTCCCAAGTCGTGTGTCCCCGTTTTCCTATCACAATATCTGTCACATTATACTCTTGCGCAACGCGCATAATTTCCTCTGGAACTGAGCCGTTAATGGTAATGAATTGATGACGGATATCTGAAAGTAATTTTTGAGCGCGATCGCGCAGTTGCTGTACAGCCTCTTTTTCTGCAATATTAATGATGTGTAACACAATTACTTCACCATCAACACGACGTGCTAGGCTTGCTGCTTTGAGCAAAACATCTGTAGAAAAGGTAGAAGTATCGACTGCTGCTAATATTATATTACGAGTCACTACGGTTACTTTTGTCGGATCGACTTTTCCCCGTTCTAACAATTTTGGTGCAAACATGGGAATTCCCCAAGCGCCTATCGGTGCTGTTGTCAAAATTGAGAGGACAGCAATGGCTAAGATAATTTCTCCTCCCTCAATCCCCATAGATAGAGGAATCCCGCCAATGGCAGCTTGAACGGTGGCTTTTGCCATATTTCCGGGTAGCAAAAATAGTCTTTCTCGCCAATTCCAATTACTACCCAATGTGGAGAAATACCAACCTATAGTGCGACCAATAAACAAGCCAATTGCCAAGACAAAAAGCCCCGGGAAAAAAGTCTTCCCTAATACCTGAAGTTGAATACTGGCTCCCAATAAAACAAATAAAACAATCTCAGCGACAATCCATAAGCTGTCAAATCCACCGCGTAGTCGTCTAGCTAAAGGTGGATCGAGTTCAATCAAAAAAAAGCCCATTGCCATTGCTGCCAAATAGCCAGAGTAGGGGAAAGCTTGCTCACAAATCACTAACAAAAGCGCAATACTGGCGGCAATTAATACATCTTGTGCGGCGTTTTGCGTCCAGTTTTGTTGAGTTAGTATAGAGACAGTTAAACGAGCTGCAATGTAGCCAATTAAGACCCCTAATCCTACTTCCATTGCTACCTGAAAGGGGAGTAATTGAAATGCGCTTAGGCTAAAACCTCCAGGGAAGATGATATTCTCAACTTTTCCCCGATCGAAGAAACTCAAAAGTAAGCTAAAGACTAACAGTAATAAAACATCAGATAGGGCACTACCCGTAAGAATGGCATCGGGAATTCCTTTGGTGACACCCCAGCCTAAACTTTTTAGTCGTAGCATTCCAGGGACAATTACAGCGGGTGATTCTGCACCAATTACACAACCCAAAAGTAACCCTGTGGGAAAGTCGAATTTAAAAATTAGTATCGCAGCGAATGCGATCGCAATTGCCTCGATTGCCGCTGGTAAAATTCCTAGCCGCAGCGCCACCGTTCCTTGCTGTGCCAGCTTTTCCCTATCTAATCCCAATCCCGCTTTCATCAGGATGATCGTCACTGCCACAATTCGCAGATTATCCGCCGATTTCAGCAATTCTGGACTCAGGACATCGCTAACTTGCGGCCCTAAAACTATCCCCACCAAAATCATTCCAATCAGAGGCGGAGCACCTAAGCGACGGGCAATTTGACCCGAAAAAAAGCCCATCAATAAAATCCACAGCACACTAGCTAACATTAGATTCCTTTCTCCAGATCCTGAGTACGGACAAAGGCTTGCTATCTGTGAGTCGTTAGTGAGAAGTTTTCACGGCCCCACTCTCCGGCAGCAAGCCAGAAAAGTAGGAGCCATCAGCCTTTTAGTCTTTCAGTTAACGCAAGGAAAGAATGACGCTTCAGGCGGTTTTGGCGAGCTCCATCGCCATTAATATTCTTATAGCATCTTTTGTACAGAAAGCGAAAGAAGATATTTTTTTGCAGAATCGCGATCGCCACTCGCAACGCCAGCCTGTTAGTGAAGCTTGCAGAAGAGGATCGCCCTGACACCAAAAAAAGTAAAGATGAGTAAAGCAGTGTATCATTGGTGTCCCACAGCCAGTTAAACTCATCACAGTCGCTTTTTTTAGGAATTGCAGTAACTTTTGCCGTAGCACGGGCGAGGGCCCGACGCCATCGCCCGGGCTGTCACCGCACAGCCAGCCTCACAGATACAGCACCCCGGCGATATCTCCCCCAGATAACCGAGTTCGATCGCAGTTTGGGTAAGGTGCTTGTGGCGCACCCGAAAATTAGAGTTCTTGGGTTAGTCTTGCGGCACTTAAAACGCAGGCTGTAAAGTGCAAATATACATAAATAACTACACACCAGATTTTTATGAAAAAAGGGGACTTGTAACAAGATGGATCGAGCGTCCGATCAAAACCGAATAGTTGAATATTTGCGGATTAAGCCAATTAGTCACAGTCAGATTTACACTTCCCAAATTGCAGTACCAGAGCCTCAGAGGGGGGAGATTCCCCGCGAACGCCGCGAAGCTCTCAGGAGAAGTCTCATCGAGCAAGGCAGCAACTTGATTCCTTTAATTGTGCGCCGCACTGAAGCTTACAGCAATGAAGAAGAATATGAAGTTGTTTGCGGCTCAGATTGGTGTATTGTTGCTAAAGAACTCGGCATCGAGCAAATGTGGGCTTGGGTATTTGAAATGACCGATGAGGAGGTAGCTGTTGCTCGAGCTGAAATGGAACATTTAGCTCCGCAACCAACTCAGAGAACTTCACAAATAGAGACTCTACTGGAACACTTGGAGCTATCATTTCAAAAAAAGGTAGAAAGTCTCACAAAACAAATAGAACAATCTGTAAAAAAAAATGAAGACCTGCTCAAAAAGCAAGTAAAAGCTCTAACTGAGCAGAACTTCGATCGCGAGCAAATAGCACAAATTAAGCTTTTGCTCGAAAAAGTTGAAAAAACATTTCATGAAAAGGTAGATAAATTGGCCAAAAAAATTGAACAATCGGGCAGCGATAGTCCGCCGACATCTGCTGTTATTTCTGAGGTAAATTTTGAAGGTGCATTGAGACAGTTGGATGAACTAGAAAAACTGCTGTCAAGAAAATTAGAACGCACAGTTCAAACAATCAATCATTTTGTTGCTGACGCGATCGAAGACGTAGAAAATGATCTGAAAAATCAAATCGAAACACTCCGCTGCCAACTGGGAGCCGCCGCAACGCACTCAGAAATCCAGCCAGGGACACCACCGAAAACCCAGTTAGAAACACAGCTTAAGAAGCAGCCTAAGAAGCAGTCGAAGGAACAGCAAAAACCTCAGCTACCGCAGTTGCAGTTGGAATTGCCGTTTCCGTCCCCAGAGGAAGACTACGACACTCTTTCGCTGAGGCGATTGAAGGCGATCGGCAAAGACCGGAAAATTCGGGGCTACGCGCGCATGAAACGACCGGAACTTCTGGCCGCTCTGAGGGAAGCTGACGGCCAATAAAGCAGCAATTGCTAATAGTTAAAGACTAATTAGATCGAACCCGGTAGCATCGGAATAGTAAAATCCAGTCAACAGTCAACAATCACAGATGGTGCAACCGGAATTTATCTAATTCATCTGCGTTAATCTGTGTTTATCTGCCCTCATCTGCGGTCAAAAAAAGAGGATTTCTCTGGCCGCCCCGGACAAGGGATTCACGCAAATTCACGCAGATTAAGAGAATAGAGATATGAATAATTCCGATGCTAGATTTGATATTGTTCGGTGTTCGATCGCGTATTTCGGCAAAAAGCGCGATCGGGCTTTCAGAATAGTCCTCGGCAGAGATATGAAAAGCTTGCTAAAATAGGCGCACAACCTCTTACTCCTCACCCAGCAGCCATGTCCCCAACCGCAGAATTAGCTACTACCCAAGAGATACTAGAACAAGAGATACTAGAACAAGAGATACCGGAAAACTTTATCTTTCCTCCCGGCGATTTATACAGTGATGAACATTCCCTAGAAACAGAACTGCATCTCCGACAAATAATCCTACTCCTCAACAGTCTAGAATGGCTGTGGCGAGATAGAAACAATTTCTATGCTGCTGGAAACCTCACCCTTGATTACTGTTCCAAGCAACTCAAATCGAAAGACTTCCGAGGGCCAGACTTTTTTGGGGTACTCGGAACTGAACGCAAAACTCGGAAAAGCTGGGTAGTTTGGGATGAAGACGGAAAGTACCCCAATATTATCATTGAAATCCTGTCTCTCAAAACAGCGGATACAGACAAAAACTTTAAAAAACAACTCTATCAAGATACTTTTCGCACTCACGATTACTTTTGGTTTGACCCAGAAACTTTAGAATTAGCTGGGTTTCATTTACTTGACGGGGAATATGAAGCAATCGCACCGAACGAATTCGGGCATCTGCGGAGTCAACAACTCGATTTGAGTCTCGGGATTTGTGGCGGAAAATTGCGTTTCTTTACAGCAGAAGGAGAGCTTGTCCCTACTCCTGAAGAGGTTGCAGAAAGGGAGATTCAACGAGCCGATCGCCTGGCCGCGAAACTGCGAGAATTAAACATTGATCCCGATACAATTTAGCGATCGTCCTTTTATTCAATTTTCCTGTATTGTAAGCTGGTTTAGGCGATCGCATATCCCGTATGCTGCCGAACATGATACGGATGAAACCCTAAAACTATCTTGTCTTTAGGCACTCCTAATTCTACAAGTTCTGGGGTAATTCCCGTTTCTATACCATCTTGTTGAATCCAAATTTTGCCGTCGATAATTTCCACATGGACGATACAATCGTGAATTCTTTGAGGCCCTTGCCAGCCTTCGTGCATCTGTAAAAAATTGTTTTGTTCGCGGTCAACAATAACGCTGCTTTTAATTTCTCCGTGTCCGTAAGAAATCTGGGCATAACTCTCTAAGATTTTCTGAATAAAACGGCGATATTCATCTAGTCTATCCATCTGATAATAGTCTCCTTTAACGAATCAAAAACTATTAATTTAAATCTCTTTTTCTCTAACAAAACCTGCCCGATAGGTTCAGAAAAAATTTGTGCATAAACTTCTGCACGGATTGCCAGATATACAGCAGATTCCACATTATATGAAGTACACCCGCCTATAGTGAGCTTCCCGTAGGGACACGGCACTGCCGTGTCCCTACACTTGACAAACCTGGAATACGCTGTACGATCCGTTCAGGTTCCGAAAGCTCTAGGATATCTTCGTAGACAATATACTGTCCCAGAGCTTCTTCTAAGTCATGAACGGGTGAAACACTCAAAAAACTTTTTACTTCTACAGCAATTTTGCGACCTTGCTTTTCGGCAGCCAGTATTTTTTCTGCACCCAAATCGACGTTGAGAGTACGTTTGCCAATTTCTAGGGTTAGCGGATCGTTTGTTATCGTCCAGCCGTCTTTTTATAGAGCTGTTTTGAAATTATTGTGGTAGATGTCTTTTGCTGGCATATTCTAAGCTGAACCATCAAATGTCACCCTGATTATAGAATAACATAAGACTTGGGAAAAGGGAGCATCTCACTTTTGCAGTTAAGCTAGAAATTGGAGTTTTAAGGCAGGAGGCAGGAGGCAGGAGGAAAGAGGAAGAAGGAAGGAGCCAGAAGAAGTGTTTTTACAAATATGAGATGCTCCCTGGGAAAACTGATAGCTCATCAATTCAAACTACTTACTGCCGCGTGTATCGGTGCTTCACCCCAATCGGAAAATACTCCGCATCGCCCATCGCAGTTAATGTCACGACAGGTAACTGATATTCTGGCGGAACATAATTAGCAAATTCGCTGTTTAGCCGCCGCAATTGCGCGAGAATTGAAGATGCGATCGCCTCCTGCATCTCCTCGTCGCCCTCCACCCCCGCTGCTAATTCCACAACCACCGATAAAAACCGATTTCGATCCGCATCTTCCTTGACTTGCAGTACAAATTTTCCCGTCACCCATTCCCGAATCGTGGGAACTTCTAAACCTACGGTGACATTTTCTGGGTAAATGTTAGCACCGAAGTAGGAAACGGTAAAGTGCGATCGCCCAAATACATAGACAAATGGCAAGCAGCGAATTCCTCTGGGGAACTCAGAAACTTTCATAGCTGCTGCTTGCTGCAAATGTGCCACAGGGTTAAATCCCCATTCAGCCAAAAAATTGAGCATTGCTTCGTAAGAAATTAAACCGCCGTTATCGGAGATGTGATAGCGTATTAGCGGGATACCGTTGTCGCCAGAAAATAACAGCGTGCCGTCATTATTCGCTTCAAAAAAGCGGCTTTTCGGATCGTACTGTACCAGCGTTGGCAACCGCGATTCCCCGAATAAATTGCGTGCTGCTTCCGGATTGTTTGCTAAAAAGCGGCGGATGCAAATACTCAGCGGTGTCTCGTTGCCCAAAACGCCCGCATCGGCAGTACCGTAAAGGCTCGCAGAGTTGTAATATAGATTGTCAGAATTAGTGCGATCGCTCACCAAACTCCGCCATTCTTCGCTAAACACTTCCCCCGCAAACACCATCTTAATTCGATATTTTTGCCACTCCACACCCCCAGCAATTCCGCTATCAATCACATCCTTGATAAATGGCGGATATCCCAACAAAACTACTTGCTCGAAATGCTCCCCAAGTTCCTGAACAACTCGGAATATTTCAGTCTTATTATTCCCAGGCGTCACAACTGTAACGGGATAACCCTTACTCGCCAGATAGCGGCAGCAATTCGCCGTGTACATTCCCCCAACCCAAGTTCCCAACGCAAAGCAAATCACAGCTAAAGTGCGGCGATTGTCGGCGTAAAAACTGTCGTGAAATATTTGTTCAAAACGAGCGGCAATTTGCAACTCGTCGCTGATAAAACGCGGCCAAAATGTCGGGTTTCCTGTCGAACCCGATGAAACAGCAATGAAATCGCAAGTTTCTAATTTGCCTTGGTAGCACAACTGAGGTAGCGGGTGACAGCGTAAATAATTCTCTTTGGTAATTAGCGGCAATTTTTGGAAGTCTTCAAAGGTTTGAATTGAGGCGGGATTGATGTTGAGTGCAGCTAGGAAAGTCTGGTAAGCTGGTACTGTGGCAGCGACTTTTTGAAAAAGCGCCATCGCCTCGGATTCGGCCGCTCGACTCTGCTGCTGTTGCAATCGTTCCTCAAGCGGCGCTCTCAAAAACTCTTCAAACGCCCCAATTGCTCGCTGACGCTGTTCTGGCTGCATGATTTGCTCCTTAAAATGCGTATTTTGCACCTCGATCGCTCAAGATTCAATTAGTAGCGCTAACGCCCGGATGGCACATTGGGTCGGACACTAAAAATTTGAACACATTTTGAGGTCGATCGAAAATATGGCGCAGTAGATAAACTTCAATAGCACGAAACCGCTGTTTTCACAAGAACCGCAGGGGATAGCCAAGCTGCCGATCGACTAATAAACACTGACACACTATGGCAAGATTAATTCAGCGATCGCCCAAAACTCCTAGTCTCAGTCAAGCGTGAAAATCCGACGCAGCAAGTTTCAATGAACAATCCCATCTACCCCGGCATAACTCTCAACAACCACTACCGCATCGTCCGCGAATTGGGACACGGAGGCTTCGGACGCACCTACCTCGCTGAAGATGCCCACCGATTTAACGAACCCTGCGTTTTAAAAGAATTTGCGCCCCAAGTACACGGAAGTTACGCTTTACAAAAATCCGAGGAACTGTTCGAGCGGGAAGCGGGAGTTCTCTACAAGCTGCAACACAATCAAATCCCGCGCTTCCGCGAACTCTTCCGCGTCAGTATCAGCGATCGAGGATACCTATTTTTCGTCCAAGACTACGTGCCCGGTCAAACTTACCGCTTTCTGCTCGACGCCCGCAAGCGTCAGGGTTTGCGGTTTATAGAAGCAGAAATCAATCAATTGCTGCAGCAGATTTTGCCCGTGCTCGAATACATTCACTCTTTGGGAGTGATTCACCGCGACATCTCCCCGGACAACCTGATTCTGCGGAGTTCTGACGGGATGCCCGTGCTAATCGACTTCGGCGGAGTAAAACAAGTCGCCGCCACCGTAGAGTCTCTGTTCGCTGAGGCTAACGGCACTCCCGCCCCCGCGACTCGCATCGGCAAGCTCGGCTACGCTCCCGTCGAACAGATGCAGATGGGAATCGTCTCTCCCCACAGCGATTTGTACGCTCTGGCGGCCACGGTTTTGGTGTTGCTGACTGGGAAGGAACCCCATCAATTGCTCGACAGCCATACCCTGAATTGGAACTGGCGGGCGGAATGTTCTCTGTCTCCGAATTTGTCCCTGGTGCTGGATAAAATGCTTGCTCAGCAGCCGAGCCAGCGTTACTCCTCGGCTCGCGAGGTAATGCTCGCTCTCTCCGGCAATCCGCCTTTACAGCCGCCTTTGCCAGCAGCCCCGGATTTTGGACTCACGCAGCCACCGGATTTCTCGCCTGTACCAGTGCCCGCTCCCGCGCCAAAACTGCCGGGAACTCCGGTGCGAGTTGCTGCTATTGGCAATCAGCAAAAGATGCCTGCTTGGAAAATGGTTTTGTTCGTGGTGGCGGTGCTCTTAAGTATGGGGGGAGTTGGCTGGTTTGCGGGTAATTCTTTGTTAAATCTGCAATCAAAAGTACAGAAAGTTCCCCAGCCTGCAAACCCGAAGCAGCAGCAAGAAGATGCTTTGCAAGATCGCTTTGTCAAGCTCAAAATTGACGATCGATTCTATAACGGTTACGTCAACCTCGTGGACGAGACTTTCTATGCCAAATACCCGGAATTGGGCGGACGGCTGTTAAAAGAAGGCGAGGACGATCGCCAGTGGCGCCAAAGGTGGCAGAAAATCGGCGACGAGTTGCTCGACAAGCTGGAAAATCTCAGCAGCGACGCTAGAGCGCGGTTGGGCAGTTACGACACCGCCGATATCGATCTCTGGAAAACGGAGGTTAACAAGCTGAATTTGAGCAGTCGGGCTCT
The DNA here is from genome assembly GCF_036704965.1 of Microcoleus sp. F10-B2. NCBI lineage: Bacteria > Bacillati > Cyanobacteriota > Cyanophyceae > Oscillatoriales > Microcoleaceae > Microcoleus > Microcoleus sp. F10-B2. The sequence goes on from NZ_JAUBTB010000017.1 coordinate 45,554, forward strand.
GTACGATTTGGCTGATGCTAAGTTCTTTTATTGGTTTCCAGAACAGCCGCGCGATCGCAATCTCATCGGTTTGCCGATCGGACAAATTTGGCAAGCAATTACCGCTGACGCCCTCGCATCTTTGCAAGCTGGAGCCACTGTCGAAAGCGTTGAATTTGACCGCCTGTCGAACAGCAAAAGCCTCACAGGCAATCTCAAACCCGGAGAAGGGAAAGCTTACATTGCCAGGTTCGCTCAAAATCAAACTTTGCGGGTGAATTTGCAAGCTCCGCCCAAATCAACTCTGCTGTCAATTTATTCTCCCGGGCGGACAAACAAAGCCCGGGCTTTGCTGCAAGATGCAGAGGGGCTTAGTTGGTCGGGATTGCTCGATGATTCTGGTTATTATGAATTCGTGGTCGTTTCTCAGGCCTCGGAGCCGATCGCTTACCAGTTGAATCTGACGGCTGAATAACTGCTATTGACGCCCTCGATCGACCTAGGCAATAATAAGGTAATACCAATCAGATAAGTTGTCCGGTTCAAACAAAGAATATGCTGAAATTCGCGATCGTAGCTTTAGTGACTTTTGGATTAGTATTGGTGACTGCACTAGGTTTACATCCGGCCAATGCGACAGTCAGCACTCCCGAATTTTATGCTTGGAACTTTGCCTCTGTAGGCAGCAGCGAGCTTGTTTGCAAAAAGACGGTCGTAGTTCCGCAAGACCTGATCGTTCCGTCATCATCAATGCAAGCTGTCAGTATTAGTTCGGCAATTGTAGATGAAAAGTTTTGCGCCAATTCTACTAAGCCTGTGCATTAAGACCCTGCATAATATGATGTCGGGTTATACAACCATAATTAAGATCTCCGGCCGTCGATTTGAGATTTGAGATTTGAGATTTAGTACACAGATCGATCTGGAAGCTTGAATCTCAGTCTAATTTTTTATCTCTCCCCAAAAGTTGTCTGAAAGCAAGTATCTGTTTGTGGGCGAAATCAGGACGCAGCATCTTGATTCATCCATCGATAGAAAACTAAAACCCTCAGTACAAACACGGGCTAATTATGAGCAATTAACCGGACATCATATAACTGATTGTCTGAGTGATTGCCGCCATCCGCCCAGTGAAAGTAGTAGCTGCAATTTTTTTATGAGAAAACCCGTTTTTTTTGTAATAAAAATTTATCAAACGAGTCTGGTGCAGCAGTTTTATGCTCTTGAAAAATACAGAAATTTTCCCTATTTTGGCAGTTATTTTATTTTGACTTAAGAATCGAGGGAAAATATTCAGCCATTTGGCTAATCGTTTATTGGCTAATTGGCCGACTCAGTAATTCGTTAGTTTGAATATGCTAGAGTTAGTCAGGTTCTGATATATAGTGCCATCTGTTATCTAAGTATCATGCTCAAAATTTTGGTAATTGAGGACGACGAATTAATCCGGGAAACTCTTCTGCAACTCCTGGAATCTCAAAGCTACCGGGTGATTGTCGCAGAAAACGGTCGCTTTGGGGTGCAGATGGCGCTTGCGGAGATACCGGATTTAATTTTGTGCGACGTGCAGATGCCGGAACTCGACGGTTATGACGTGTTGCGCACGCTGCGGCAAAACTCCCTAGCTGCAACAATTCCATTTATTTTCCTCACGGCTCAAAGTGACAAAACAGATTTTCGTCGGGGGATGGAATTGGGGGCCGACGATTACCTGACAAAGCCGTTTACTAAGGCGGAATTGCTCGGGGCCATTGCTTCTCGCGTCTCGAAACGCCAAACTATTACTCAACCGCTGACAGTCGCGCTTCACCAAGCAGAAGCTAGACTCAAAGATTTAGTTAACGAATCGACCAAGGTTTCCACCCTTTCTCCTGAAAAGTTGGCTTTGGAAGCTCTGCTGCGCCGCGCTTTGGCACAAGGTGAGTTTCAGGTATACTATCAGCCACAAGTAGATATTGCTACCGGACAAGTTGTCGGCGCTGAAGCTTTGGTGCGCTGGCAAAATCCCGAGCGAGGTATAATTTCTCCCTGCGAATTTATTCCCTTAGCAGAAGAAACAGGTTTAATTATTCAGATTGGTGAATGGGTACTGCTTTCAGCTTGCGCTCAAGCCGCTAGCTGGCTGGCGGCGGGGTTTTCGCCCTTTAGAATATCAGTAAATTTGTCTGCCCGGCAGTTGTCCGACCCGGAACTCAAGCCGCGAATCGTGCAAATATTGGAAACTACAGGCTTGGAGCCTGCTAATTTAGAATTAGAAATGACTGAAAGCGCTTTGGTAGAAAATGCGACAGTTGCAGGCGCTACTTTAAATGAACTAAAAGCTCTAGGAATCAGGATTGCTATTGATGACTTCGGTACTGGTTACGCTACTTTAGGATATCTCAAGCAATTTGCTTTTGACAGTTTAAAGATCGATCGAATTTTCGTCCGCAATGCCAACGAAGATACTCAAAATGCTGCTATAACTACAGCAGTCATTTTACTGGGTCACAGTTTGAATATGACAGTAATTGCTGAGGGAGTGGAAACCGAAGCAGAATTAGCTTTTTTGCAACAGCATCACTGCGATATCATGCAGGGGTATCTGTTCAGCCGCCCCGAACCAGCACCGATACTTGAAAGTATGTTGGTTGCCGACCCCGGTTTGTTCGCGCCGCCAGCAGCAGCACCTGCTCGCGTCGTCCCTTTTGTACCTGTGTCCGAACCCGAAAAATCTAAAAACCTTTCAATGTCTGGTCTAGGGATAGTGTAACCGTAACCAAGATTTCTGTATAATAAAATAAAATTATTTCTTTTACCTTCTATTTTCTGCAGAAAAGTTGACGACGACTCCTAAAAAGTTGTAGCTTTTTAGGAAAGGCGAATCAAAGAAGCAGATTTTCCCCCATATTCCTCTACTTCTTCCCCTTTTATGCTATCTGCGCCTTTAATTGGACTATTTGAGGAATTGTGGCGTCTTGAAATTGGGAGCCTTTATCAAGTTGCAGCAGGTAAACTCATTTAAGTTCCAACTTTGGAACCGGCAGTTTCAAGAACTGTCAACTGGAATTGGTGCAAGCCCGTCATGGAAAGAATATTAGTGGTTGACGACGAAGCAGACTGTCAAACAGTCTTAGCAATGTACCTGGAAAGCCAAGGATATCGAGTAGAATGCGCTACTTCAGGGGTTGAGGCGCTCTCGATTTTTGAAAAGGCCCCCCCAGATTTGGTAATTTCAGATGTGATGATGCCAGAAATGGACGGGTTTGAGTTTTGTCGCCGTTTGCGAACTACCCGTTTGGGACAGTTAGTTCCCTTTATATTTTTGTCTGGTCAAGGCGAGATTGAGTCAAAAGTTGAAGGTCATTCGATCGGCGGTGACGATTATCTGGTAAAACCTTTTCAGTCTGAAGAAATTTTAGCTAAGGTAAAGGCGCAGCTAGAGCGCTCTCACCGCATTCACGCCGAGATTGTCCGACTGCTGCAAACTTCTAGCGGTAGGGCGGTGGAACCAAAATTTGTGGCAGTATTGCCAGCACCTGCACCTTTGCCTTTAACACCAGCCGAGGAAAGAGTTTTTTGGGAGGTTATCCAGGGTTATACTAACAAACAAATTAGCGATCGGCTGTTTATTAGCCCCCGGACTGTGCAAGCTCATTTAGGCAGCATTTTCAGCAAATTACAGTTAGAAAATCGTGCCCAGCTTGTGAGATTTGCCCTAGAAAGAGGATACAAACCACCTCAAACTTAGCTCGGAGTTCAACCTAGGGTGCGCCAGCCAGCCAGGGGATTTTAGATTTTAGATTTTAGATTTTAGATTTACTCCCCAGATGAATCTTGGAACTAGAGTCTAAAATTTTTCTTCCACATTCAAAACACAATAAGGATAATTAGTTATCACACAAACCCCTGGCCCCAAATTCGTACCCCGGAAGTTGGCACGTTCCAAATCACCCTGCCGCACGTTATTCGCCGCATCGATATTTGTCCCGGTCAATTGAGCCCTAGGAAGCCTAGTATTTGACAAAATAGCATTCTGCAAATTACTATCGCGCACATCCGCGAAAGACATATCCGCTCCGCTTAAATTCGCACGATTCAAATTAACTCTAAACAGCAGCGAACGCCTCAAATCCGCATTCGACAAATTAGCTTGCAGCAGATAAGCTTCGCCCAGATTCGCATTAAAAAGTTTAGCACCGCGCAAATCAGCACTCGTCAGATTCGTTCGCCCCAAAAAAGCATTAGACAAATCCGCACTTCGCAGATTAGCACGCTCCAAGTCTGCCCCGTACATCTCGGCATTAACTAAGTTAGCATTCGCCAAATTAGCATCAGTTAAATCCGCTTCTAGCAAATTAGCTTCATAGAGATTTGCTCCGCTTAAATCGGCTCCTCTTAAATTAGCTCTGTACAAGCTAGCCTTGAACAAATCAGCATTTCTCAAGTCACAGCCCTCGCACTCTTTAGTTTCCAGCAATTGCCTAACATGATCTGGATTTTGAGCTTTAACGGGAGCTGCAAGCCAAAACAAAGCTAAACTTGCCGTTACAGTTGCCAAGATTTTAAGTTTCACAAACAAACCTCACTGCTACTTCAAATAAATTATACTAGCAAACTGTAGACTTTAAACCCATATCCTGCTCTCTTTTCTGTTGCTCTGCGTTCTCTGCGCTCTCTGCGGTAAATATTCAAAAAAATGATTCGCAGCCAAGGATTTAGACCTGCTGACAGCAAGGCGGGCCAAGCCCGCCCTACTTAACTTAATTAAGCCTCATCCAAAGCCGCAACACCCGGCAATTCCTTACCTTCGAGCAGTTCCAAACTAGCACCGCCACCAGTCGAAATGTGGCTCATTTGTGCGCCTAAATCCAACTGTTCCACAGCCGCCACCGAGTCACCACCACCGATAATTGTGGTAGTACCAGTTTCAGTAAGTCCAGCCAAAGAACGAGCGATTCCTTCGGTTCCTACAGCAAACTTCTCCATCTCAAACACGCCCATCGGCCCGTTCCAGATTACAGTTTTGCAATCGGCCAAAGCATCTTGGAAAGTTTTTACTGAATCCGGGCCGATATCCAAACCCATCCAACCGTCGGGGATGCTTTCAACAGGGACAGTTTGAGTGTTAGCATCAGCAGCAAATTTGTCAGCAACTACCACATCAGTAGGTAACAGAAAAGCAACTCCCCGTTCCTTCGCTTTAGCTTCCAAAGACTTAGCCAGTTCCAGCTTGTCATCTTCCACCAAAGACTTGCCAACGTTCAAGCCGCGAGCTTTGTAGAACGTGAAAACCATCCCACCGCCCAACAGCAATTTATCGCACTTCTCCAGCAGTTTTTCAATGACTCCAATCTTGCTGGAAACCTTAGAACCGCCGATTATAGCAGCTAAAGGACGCTGAGGATTGTCGATCGCACTGCCGAGATATTGCAGTTCCTTCTCCATCAAAAACCCAGCCACAGAAGGACTCAGATACTTAGTAACGCCCTCAGTAGAAGCGTGAGCCCGGTGAGCCGTACCAAAAGCATCATTGACATACAAATCTGCCACCGAAGCTAACTTCTTAGCAAATTCCGGGTCGTTTGCCTCCTCCTCTGGGTAGAAGCGGACATTTTCCAGCAAAACCACATCGCCATCTTGCATCGCGGCGACTGTAGCAGCAACATCATCGCCGATGCAGTCGTCAGTTTTTTTGACCTCTTTGCCCAACAATTCCGACAGCCGTTTCGCAACCGGAGTCAAGCGCAACTTCTCGGTCACGCCCTTGGGACGGCCGAAGTGGCTGCACAAAATGACCTTAGCACCCTTGGACGCTAAATCTTGAATTGTCGGCAGAGCAGCCCGGATACGAGTATCATCGGTGATGTTGCCGTTGTCGAGCGGCACGTTAAAGTCCGCCCGCACCAGTACCCGTTTGCCCGATAAGTCCGATGCCGATAAATTTGCTACAGTTTTTTTGGTCACAGGATTAACCTCCTAATATGTGTGTTTTTGTCTAATTCCGTTGAAATGGTGGCACTGGTCACTTGCACTTGGGGCCTCGGGCGCATTCAACCGCGTCCGTACAAAAAACGGAAGATGAAACAAACGGCACTGATTGGCTCAACGTAAACATTTTATCGGAGTCCGCGTCCGGGAGATGCGCACTATGTTCAAGACTGTCTTATTTCCTGTCGATCAAAGCCGAGAAGCCCGCGAAGCCGCGGAAAAGGTTGTCAATATTGTGAAAACCTACGCTTCTCGTTTAGTTATTCTGTCGGTAGTCGAACCCCCAGCCGAGGAGTCCGACTCCCCGCCGCGAGAGGTGATGAGTTCCCCGGAAGCAGTCGCCAAACTGCTGTCTGAGGCCCAATCAATGTTTTCCCAGGAGGGAATCGAAGCTGAAATCATTGAGCGAGAAGGCAAACCGGCTTTCACGATTTGTGATGTGGCTGACGAAATTGGGGCCGATTTGATTGTAATGGGCTGTCGGGGGATGGGTTTAACCGATGATGGGGCGTCTGACAGCGTTACCAATCGGGTGATCAATCTGTCTCCTTGTGCAGTTTTGATTGTGCCTTAAGGAAGGAAGGAAGAAGGAAGAAGGAAGAAGGAAGAAGGAAGAAGGAAAACTCTTTCTTATTACTTATTTCCAGTAGTATAAGTTAGATGCCTAACAGCTTACTTCTGCCATTTTCCTGATTCCCTCCTTCCTTCGTGCCCTTAAATCTGTTACACTCATCCGTTCCCTGATTATTTCTTGATTCTTCCCTCTTCCTTCTTCCTTCTTCCTTCTTCCTTCCTATTATGAAAATTCAATGGTATCCCGGTCACATTGCCAAAGCTGAACGGGCATTAAAAGAACAGCTAAAGCGAGTAGATGTGGTGCTCGAAGTCAGAGATGCGCGCATTCCATTGGCTACTTACCACCCCCAAATGCCGGGCTGGGTGGGAGGCAAGGCGCGAGTATTGGTCATCAACCGCATGGACATGATTACGCCTCGCGCGATCGAGGCGTGGGAAACATGGTTTGATACCCAAGGGGAAACGGCCTATTTTACTAATGCCGAGCACGGTCAAGGAGTAGACGCTGTGGCGGATGCGGTGCAGAATGCTGGGGTGCAGCTAAATAAAAGAAGGTTCGATCGAGGTATGCTGCCCCGTCCAGTCCGTGCAGTGGTGATGGGATTTCCCAATGTGGGAAAATCTGCTTTAATTAATCGGCTGTTAGGGCGGAGAGTGGTGGACAGTGCCCGCAAAGCTGGGGTAACTAAATCGCTCCGATGGATTCGCATTTCTGACGAAATTGAATTATTAGACGCCCCGGGAGTGATTCCAACCCGAATTAACAATCAAGAAAATGCCATAAAATTAGCTATTTGCGAAGATATTGGCGAAGCAGCTTACGACAATCAGGTAGTAGCAGCAGCGATGGTTGATTTGCTCCTAAAGCTTGAGGCGGCTGATGACAATTTGATATCGATATCTGGTTTCAAATCCAGGTATAAGTTAGATCCAGCATCTAGTAACGGTGAAGGTTATTTGCACGAGGTAGCAAAAGACAGGTATCAAGGAGATGTCGAACGAACGGCGCGGCAGATGTTAAACGATTTTAGAACCGGTGTATTGGGTAAGCTTACTTTGGAGTTGCCGCCGGCTCGATAAGACTCGTGCCATACAACTAATCAGGAATGGTATTAAATAGGGATTTGCTGACGGTGATAATTTGAACTTCGTCTCCTATGTGTACTATTTTTTCTGCTGATTGAGGTGGCACTCTGGTGTTAACTATCAGCCGATCGAATTGAATTAAATGGCTTTTTTTTACAAATTTAGACATGATTTCATTCTGCTTTGCTGCTATTATATTTTTTAAATTTGGATAAGCTTCTTTCGCTGCATAATTTTGCGTAGATAGGAGACAGGGCTGACCGAGATTAATACCTTCAAATATTACTTTACCTATTTTAAACCTGACAATTTCATCAGCTTGCGGGAAAAGTCTGTCTTCCCAAAAAGCCGGGACATCTCCTATTTCAATATTAGCTCGCAAGCTATGGCGCATCTCGTTAACACAAACTCTCGGAAACCAAGATGCAACTTCGGCAATTGTGTCGGTACTGATAATGCTAGGCCCTGGTGCAGCGCTATCGTCGGGAAAGCCTGTCAGCAAGTTTTCTATTAACTTGACGGGGAAACCGAAGTAGTTGCTCAACCAAGATTCTATTCCCGGGCGTTCTCTATCTACATGAAAAAAAAATTCTTGTTCGGTGTCTTGAATTTTCAGGCCGGCTATTCTCTTTTTGATGTCAAAGGATAAGCGCAGAAAAGAGACTCCGCTGTTGCGCTTAGTGTTAACAAATTCTCCTGCTGCATCGCAGATTGCAAAAGAGCGATCGCCTTCTAGAGCACCGCTGGCAAGAATAGTGGCTTGACTGACAGCTATGCCGTCAAGGGACTTGACCGGATAGATATGAATGCTGGCGACGTAAGACATTTCGATTTATTGAGAAATAATTGTCGTCGTTGTAGATACATTCTAGCATCCTCTGCCGGCCAAAGGACGGCCGCAGTTACCTCGATCGGGACTGACGCAAAAACCTGGTTTCTGCACGTAATTTGGTCGTATTAGCTCGATCGCGACAGCGAGAGACCGGGTTTTTTTGGTTAGCGCGTGTCCGGGACTGTTTGTGAAATAAAAAGGGGCAACTTTTTGAAAGTTTAAATTTGGCGGTAGCTGCGTGTAAAGAAAAATTAAAGAAGTCTGGCCGAGCTTGGGGTATATATTATGCTAAAAAATACAAACAATTGAACTGAGTTGCAAGCCATGACTAAAAGCGAAAGAACAGGCATGATTTCGCGACGGAATTTAATCTTGAAGGCTGGTGCAGGGATGGTGGCGGCAAGCTTTGCACCTGCGCTTTTGCAAATCCAACCCGCAAAGGCAGAGGCAATCTCTGACGTTACTCCCGACGGTGCTCTCCAGAAATTGATGGAGGGGAATCAACGCTACATTGAGCAAAAACGGACATTTCCCGACCAAGCTCGATCGCGAGTTGTAGAAGTAGCACAGGGTCAACATCCGTTTGCAACCATCCTGGCTTGTTCTGATTCGCGCGTTGCTCCCGAAATTATTTTCGATCAAGGATTAGGGGACTTATTTGATATTCGAGTAGCTGGAAATTTTCTCGACGATGTGGTTCTCGGGAATATAGAATATGCCACCTTAGAATTAGGAGTGCCGCTATTAGTAATTCTGGGTCACGAACGCTGCGGTGCTGTTAAAGCAGCTTTAGATGGCAAAGCTGTGCCGGGTCACATTAGCACTTTGGTGGCGGCGATTAAACCCGCAGTTGATACCACAAAAGGTGACCTAGGCGATGCGTGGGATAACGCAGTCAGAGCTAATGTAAAAATCAATGTAAATCAGTTACAATCCTCGTCGCCTATTTTAGCTGAAGCAGTCAAAGCGGGCAAGCTTAAAGTTGTTGGGGGCCGCTACGATTTGGATAGCGGCAAAGTAGAGATAATTGCTTAATTTTGCTGGTAATTTTTACAGTTTGTAGGGGTAATGCCCCCGTGCTTACCCCGTCCGGTTCGAGGGGCAACCACGGAGGGATTGCCCCTACAAATTATTTGGTAACAAGTTTAAAGTAAACCCATTTCTTGCAGTCCCCGGCGCAGGCGTTCGGCTTCAAATGGGCGGCGCTGTTCGTGAAGGGCGATCGCTCTTTTAAATTCTGCTAAACTCTCTGGCATTTTGCCAATTTTCAGCAGCGCTACTGCCAAGTTTTGATGAGCTTCCGCGTGTTGTGGATCGATTTTAATCGCTTGTCGGTAATAGGCGATCGCATCTGCTAAATTTCCGGCTGCCTTCAGCGTCAGTCCTAAATTGTAGTGACCTGCTGCAAAATTGGGGTCAATTTTTAAAGCTGCTTTGTAAGCTTTTTCAGCAGATTTCAAATCTCCTTCATCCTTGAACAAATTGCCCAAATTATTGTAAGCGCCTAACTTGAGTGCGGGGAAAACATCTGTATTAATTGCGGCTTGATAGTGTTCTTTTGCTTTAGCAAATTGCTGCTGCTGGCGGTAAGCAATTCCCAAATGATAGTTCAGTTCGTAAACAATAGAATCATCAATTGCCTCCGCAGTCAAGCCTTTGGTTAATAAATTAATTCCCCGCCCGATTTGCCCGGTTTCTACATACAAAGCGCCTAATTTGCTACAAGCATAAGCATCGTTTGGATAATAAGCGATATAGCGTTCCATTGCTGCTTGAGCTTTTTGGAATTTACTTTTTGCTGCGATCGCATCTTTTTGATAACCAGAGTGCCAAATCGCCACATCGGGGAGAGCAGCTATTTTCCACTCGGGTTCCCTCTGCAAAATCTCACCTACGCTGTCGTCTACCATTGCGTGGTAAGGGCGAGAAAATCGGATGTCGGGGCGATTGCGAAACAAGCGCGACACCAGGGAATAGGGAGATTGAGAGGCACCGATCTCTTGGCGGATGAGATTGATTAGCAGCAGCCGATCGCTCGCAATTGCCTGCTTTATTTGAGGTACAATCTCCGGTACCAAAACCTCATCGGCATCCAACACCAAAATCCAGTCGCCCTGCGCGTGCTTCAGACACTCGTTGCGCGCCGCTGCGAAGTCGTCGCACCATTCAAAGTCATAAACCCTCGCGCCACATCCTCGGGCGATTTCACGGGTGCGATCGCCCGAGCCCGTATCCACCACCACAATTTCGTCCACAACACCCTTAACGCTGTCCAAAGTCCGCGACAGTGTTGCCTCTTCATTCTTCACGATCGTGCACAGAGTCAGATTCATCGGGCGCAAACTTTCCTCGTTTCGCAAAATTATTGTAATTTTTTACCAGTAAAACACAAAAAGTCCCAGAAAAGATTCTCCTATTTCCCTTTTGGTTTGAGCATAAGTACCTTTCTTCCCCAGAAAAAGTGGGTTAACTCTTTTGAGATATTAAAAAGCCTCAAACTCCGACGATTCATGAGAAATCCTACCACTCTCGGTTCCTCCCTACGGTAGAGGTAAGGGCGGGATAGGGGTTGTTATTCTAAGAACATAAGACAAGGCACAAGAAAAGTTAAGTATTCAGGAGAAAGGGAAATGGGAATTATTGCTTGGATCGTTTTAGGACTGATTGCCGGTGCGATCGCCAAAGCTATTTATCCGGGAACTCAAGGCGGCGGTTTTCTGGCAACAACAGGTTTAGGAATTTTGGGCGCGCTAGTGGGAGGTTATCTAGGTCAAGTCTTCCTGGGGACTAGCGGGGGAGCATCCTTCGGAGCATTGACTATACCCAGCATAGCTTTTGCAGTCGTAGGTGCGATCGTTCTACTTTTCATCTGGGGATTGTTAACTCAGCGTGCTGCATAACAAATATTGCCAATTCCCAGTCGATCGACTTAGGGTATTCATAAACCCGGTTTCTTCCAGAAACCGGGTTTTTCAGTTGTTTGTAGTGTTCGTCAGCCTACTGATATCAATTCCGTTAACATCGGAATGATATAAACAAATGGAGGACACGGCACTGCCGTGTCCTCTATATCTCACATCTTGCACCATTCTCGCTTAACAGGCTTTCGGGCCAGTTCCGCGAAGACGGAGTTTTCTTGTGGGGCGGGGAGGAGAACCCGCCCGCAAAAGGCTTATTGAGAATGGTGCAACATCTCAGTGCCAGCAGAGTGACCGCGATTAAAAGGGCGGGTTTTTGAGATTGGAAATTGTTGGCAGATATTTTTCGTGAACCCGCCCCTACCGTATTAGGGGTAATCGACCGGACATAATATAAAAATCCCGGATTTGATATCAATTAATTAATCAATCCGCAAATTAAAAGGCAAGCGAACATAAACCCCCTGCGGGTCGTTCATCGACTCGATCGCAGCCAATTCCTCCTGCATTTTCTTAACTTCAGCAGTCAGCGGGTCGAGTTTGGCGGCTGGTTTCAAAACGCGAACGCCAGAAATTCTTTCCAAAATTCGCTCCTCCAAAGTGCGGCGTTTTGGATATTCTTCCAACTTCCAATCGTCGCCCAGTTTAGCTTGCTTCGCTGCCTCTGTGACAGCATCTTCAAGACCGCCAATTTCATCGACTAAACCCAACTGTTTCGCGGCCGTACCAGACCACACTCTGCCTTGAGCAATTTCTTGTACTTTGTTTTTCGGCAGTTTGCGGGAGTTGGCGACTTTAGTAATAAATCGATCGTAAATGCGATCGACAGTCCTCTGAATATTCGCCAATTCTTGAGGATTTTTCGGACGGGAAACCGTGTTAGTATCCGCAAAGCGGGCGGTTTTTACCACGTCCCAAGTTAGGCCGTTGTTAGCAGCCAACTTTTCGACGTTGAGCAACATTCCAAAAACGCCTATCGAACCGGTTATCGTATTTGCTTCGGCAAAAATGCGGCTGGAACCCATCGAAATCCAATAGCCGCCGGATGCTGCTAAATTGCCCATCGAAACGATAACTGGTTTCTTTTTGCCCGTCAGCATCACTTCGCGCCCGATGACTTCGGCCGCTGTCGCGCTGCCTCCGGGACTGTTGACGCGCAAAACTACTGCTTTTACGTCGTCATCTTCCCGGATTTTCCGCATTTCTTGAGCGATGCGATCGCCTCCTACTTGATTCGGGCTCCCTTCCCCGTCTACAATCTCTCCCTCGGCGTAAAGTATAGCAATTTGGTTTTTATTATCAGCGCGAGTGGAGTTTTTATCCTCAGCAACTCTCGCGTAGTTTTTTAAACTAATTTGCTTGAAAGATTTGTTTTCGCGATCGGTTCCTGTGAGTTTTTTGAGTTCGGTCGATATCTCGTCAAAGTATACAACTTTATCAACTAACTTGCTTTTGAGAGCTTCGTCAGCCATCAAAGTTCCGCCCTTATCTGCAAGCGCTTGCAGTTGCGGAACGGTCACTTTGCGGCTCGGGGCGACAGTTTTCAGGTATTCTCCCCACATATCTCCGAGCAACTTTTGAGTTTGCTGGCGATTTTCGGGACTCATTTTTGTGAGCAAAAAGGGTTCAACGGCTGACTTGTATTTGCCGACGCGAGTCACTTGCACTCCCACGCCGTATTTTTCCAAAGCACCGGTGAAAAACATTGCTTGACTGCTAAAACCGTTGATTTCCAAAGCGCCGTAAGGATTGACAGCAATTGTATTAGCAACGGAACCGAGGTAATAATCTCGCTCGTTCCAGTCCATTTGGTAAGCAAAAATGGGTTTTTTGGCATCTCGGAAACGCTGCAAAGCCGATCGAACTTCTTTGAGATTGGCAAACCCGCTGCTGCTTGAATCCGAGCTGCCTTCGAGATAAATGCCAACGATTTTCGGGTCTTTTTTCGCAGATTCGATCGTGTCTAAAACAGTCCGCAGCGTCACTGTATCGCCGGCGGAATCTTCCGAAAGCACTTCTTCAATCGCAGCGCTAGTGCTGCGGCTCGGTTTGCTATCGGTGATATTTAAAGAAAGGTCTAATACCAATACAGACTTATCTTTAACTTGCGGACCTGAATCTTTAGACGACGATGCAGCCAAAGCAATTAGCAGTACCAGTCCCCCCAATCCTATACTGCCGAGCAGCAACAGTCCTAGGAAGGTTCCCAGTAAACTTGCACAGGTATATTTTAGGAAATCTCTCATTAGATAATCGTAATTGGTAATTAGTCATTAGTCATTAGTCATTAGTCATTAGTTATTAGTTATATCGAATCCGGTTATAACGGAATGATACCGAGTGTGCAAGTGTCCCGCTCGCACTGCACTCGGAAAAATATTATTCCGATGTCGGCGGAAACGATATTATTGGTCATTCCTGCAAGTAGGATTTAGAACTTATCTGCTGTCGTTAGTTATTAGCTAATGACTAATGACTGTTGACTGATGACTGTTGACTAATGACTGCTGACTGCTGACTCACTTTTATCTTAACCTTTCCAAAACCCCAGAATGTTTTAACTCACCCAAGTTAGCGCAGCCCGTACAGAACATCACGGTGGCGATTTCTGCAATTAAAACCTCAGCTAGAAGGCCTGCGGCTGATTCCGATTCCGCTGCGGCTTGTAGAAACGGCCGCGCCAGTCCCGCGATATCCGCGCCGAGGGCGAGGGCCTTCGCTGCATCCAACCCATTTTGCAAGCCTCCAGAGGCAATCAGAGGAACATCCGGCGCTGCGGCGCGGGTGCTGACAATGCACTCGGCTGTCGGTATTCCCCAGTCGGCAAAGGTTGCGCCCAACCTGCGCTGCTTGCCATCTTTAGCTCGCTCTCCTTCTATTTTCGCCCAAGAAGTGCCTCCGGCCCCGGCAATGTCGATCGCAGTTACTCCGGCGGCGAGCAATTTCTTTGCCATTTTTCCTGAAATACCGTTGCCGACTTCTTTAGCAATAACTGGTACTGGTAATTTATCGCACAATGTGGCAATTTTATCTAGCAGTCCTTTAAAGTTAGTATCGCCTTCGGTTTGAACGCACTCTTGCAGCGGATTGAGGTGCAAAATTAGTGCGTCTGCTTCTAAAATATCAACAATTTTTTGGCACTCTTCCAAACCGTAATTGTAGTTTAATTGAACCGCTCCGATATTGGCAAACAGCAGAATATCTGGAGCGCGGCGGCGGACGGCAAATGTAGCAGCTAGTTGAGGATTTTCTACGACGATTCGCTGGGAACCGACTCCCATTGCCAGTTTGTATTCTTGAGCGACATCGGCGAGGCGATAATTAATTGTCTGGGCTAATTGCGTGCCGCCGGTCATCGAGGAAATGAGCAGGGGAACGGCTAGTTTTTTGCCGAGAAATGTGGAGGTTAAATCGATTTCTGTGCGATCGAGTTCTGGCAAACAGCAGTGTTCAAAACGGTAGCGTTCGAGTCCGCTGGTAGTTTCGCGAAATTGTACGTCTTCTTCGAGGCAGATCCGCAGGTGGTCTGCTTTGCGGGTTTCGGTTTGCGACGGGGAGGTTAGCGGCAAATTCACAGTGGCTATTTGGGGAAAGAGTTTTGATTTGGGAATATAGCAATTTTATTTCATTTTTGAATTTTTTAATGAACCGCAGAGAGCGCAGAGGGCGCTGAGGAGAAGAAAAGAGAGATGTTCGCAAATCCTGCCAGGGTTGCTGTATTATCCAGGAACAGTCAGCGGCATTCCGTTATCTGAAGCTTTCAACTTGAGTAAAAAAGGAACTGCTGTTTGCACCCAGGCTTTGACTGATGGGTAATTTGCCGCATCTTCTCCGAAACAAATGTCCAGCATATCCGTGTGAATTATCCCCGGATTCAAAGGAACTGCTGCCATACCTCGGGGCAATTCTTGAGCGAGCGATCGCGTAAGTCCTTCTATTGCCCACTTGGAAGCGCAATAGGGCGCGACTTCCGGCGAAGTTGACCTTCCCCAACCAGAACTCAAGTTGACAATTATGCCGCTTTTTCGAGCAATCATTGCCGGGACAAAGTGGCGGATTACATTAGCCGTACCTTTAATATTAACATCTATTACCTGGGAAAATTCTTCGTTGCTGACATTCCAAAGAGGCGCGAGATGATTAGCTACACCTGCATTATTAATTAGCAAATCAGGTGGATCCATTTTTGCCAAAATTTCTGTTGCCCAAGCTTTTACTCGATCGTCGTTTGTGACATCCAAACAAGTAAAATGGTGGGGTGAACTATATTTTTGGTTGAGTTTTTCCACGGCTTCGGAAGAACGGGCGCATCCCAAAACTGTATGTCCCAATTCAATAAACTTTTCGGTCATGGCAAGACCGAGACCGCGACTGACTCCGGTAATTACAATTAATTTTGTCATTGATTTGCTGAATTTTGACATTAAGTAATACAATACATCTTGACGGGTCAATTAACAAATCGATCGCAGGGAGAAAGCATGAAAGTAAAAGCAGCAGTTGCTCGCAGTGCCGGCAAACCTTTGAGCATTGAAACGGTGGATCTGGATGGGCCGCGGGCTGGAGAGGTGCTGGTGGAAATTAAAGCCACGGGTGTTTGTCACACTGATGCTTACACTCTTTCCGGTGCCGATCCTGAAGGTTTGTTTCCGGCTATTTTAGGCCACGAGGGAGCCGGGATTGTGGCAGAAGTTGGGCCGGGAGTAACGAGTGTCAAAGTGGGCGATCGGGTAATTCCTCTCTACATTCCCGAATGCCGCAACTGCGAATATTGTTTGAGCCAAAAAACCAATCTCTGTCAAGCAATTCGCGTGACTCAAGGCCAGGGAGTGATGCCCGACGGCACGAGTAGGTTTTCTCTAAACGGGAAAAAACTTTACCATTACATGGGAACTTCTACCTTTGCTAATTATACAGTATTGCCGGAAATTGCAGTAGCAAAAATTCGCGAAGATGCTCCTTTTGATAAAGTTTGTTTAATCGGCTGCGGCGTCACAACTGGCATCGGCGCTGTCATCAATACGGCGAAAGTAGAACCTGGTTCTAATGTGGTAGTTTTCGGTTTGGGCGGCGTGGGTTTGAATGTAATTCAAGCGGCTCGCATGGTGGGAGCTAACATGATTGTCGGCGTAGACTTGAATCCCGAAAAGCGAGAGATGGCGGAAAAATTCGGCATGACTCACTTTGTCAATCCCCGCGAAGTGGAAGGTGATTTAGTGCCTTATTTAGTAGATTTAACCAAAGGCGGAGCTGATTACAGTTTTGAATGTATCGGCAACATTAATGTGATGCGACAAGCTTTGGAATGCTGCCATAAAGGTTGGGGTGTGAGCGTAATTGTCGGGGTAGCGGGAGCCGGTCAAGAAATTAGTACCCGCCCGTTTCAGCTAGTAACTGGCAGGGTTTGGAAAGGGACGGCTTTTGGCGGCGCGAAAGGCCGAACTGATGTTCCTAAGATTGTTGATTGGTACATGGACGGTAAAATTGATATTGACAGTCTGGTAACTCAGGTAATGCCCATCGACAAAATCAATGAAGCTTTTGATTTGATGCACAAAGGCGAAGTAATTCGCACAGTTTTGACATTTTGAGTTTTTGAAGGAACAAGGAAGAGGGAAGAGGGAAGAAGGAAGACAGGAATTACGGAAAAAGTGGTTTTACACGCTACTTAGAGCCGTAACGTGCACGACTGCACCCTACATAACTTCTCTCTTCTCTCTTCCTCTGCGTCCTCTGCGCCCTCTGCGGTTAATAAAAAAATCTCATTCACCAATGAAATAGAATTAATATGATATCAGAATCCCTAAAACTGCATAAAGAACAGAAAAGTTTCGGCGGCAAACTCGGCTTTTACAGCCATCAATCCTCCGCTTGCAACAGCGAGATGAAATTTGCGGTTTATCAGCCGCCGCAAGCTTTATCTCAACCCGTACCCGTCCTATATTTCCTATCAGGTTTGACCTGCACAGAAGAGAACTTTATGGCAAAAGCGGGGGCGCAACAATTTGCGGCAAAATACGGCTTAATGCTGGTTGCGCCCGACACTAGCCCGCGCAATACTGGCATTCCTGGTGAAGATGACGATTGGGATTTAGGAAGTGGTGCGGGTTTTTATGTTGATGCGACAGCCGCACCTTGGAATGCTCACTATCGAATGTACAGTTATGTGGTTGATGAATTGCCGAATTTAATCGCCGAAAATTTTCCAGCGATACCGGAAAAACAGGGGATTTTCGGTCATTCGATGGGCGGACACGGAGCTTTAATTTGCGCTTTGAAAAATGGATCTCGTTATCTTTCAGTTTCCGCTTTTGCACCTATTTCCGCGCCAATGCGCTGCCCTTGGGGACAAAAAATATTCGGGCACTACCTCGGTGGCGACAAAGAGATGTGGAAGGCTTGGGATGCTAGCGAGTTGGTGCTTGAGGCGCAATACAACCGTCCGATTCTGATTGACTGCGGCACTGCTGATTCGTATCTGGCTGACGGGCAGTTGTTGCCGGAAGTGTTCGCAGAGGCTTGTGCAAAAGCGGGACAGCCGCTAACTTTAAGGATGCAGGAAGGTTACGATCACAGCTATTATTTTATAGCTAGTTTTATGGAGGAGCACATTCGGCATCACGCGGCTGTTTTGTGCAGGTAGTTCCTAGTAGGAAGCAGGCAAGATGCCTGCTCCACAACAACTGGTTCTTAGGCTCTGCCTGGGAACCGATATCCAGAGGCTCTGGCTCGAATGACTGCCATGAAATTTGGAGGCAGAGCCTCCCGATATGCTTTACCAGACTCTGCCTGGTAACGAGTGAACTCGCTTCTACGAACACAGGTATTTTCGGTTAATTAAGATTAATCGGAAATACCCATTCTTTATAATTGCTGTCGCGATTTTCGATAACCTCCGTCAGTTTGTCCAAAATCTTTTCGGTGATGGGTCGGTTTTTGGGCAATTGATAGTTTTCCACTCGCTTAATTGGGGTAATTTTGGCGGCGGTTCCGCAGAGGAAAATCTCGTCTGCAATCAACAATTCTGATTTGTCAACTGGTCTTTCTATGACTTCAATTCCTAAGTCTCTGGCGATTGTGATTACGCTGTCTCGGGTAATTCCTTCGAGAATATCTTGCTCGAAACCGGGAGTAACTAATTTACCGTTTCTGGCGACAAATATGTTCATTCCTGAAGCTTCGCTGACTTTTCCTTGAGAATTCATCATAATTGCTTCGTCGAAGCCCGATTCTACTGCTTCTGTTTTAGCTAATGCTGAGGTGATGTAAGCGCCGCTAATTTTACCTCTTAAGGGCAAACTGCGGTCTTCTTGGCGGTACCAAGAGCTAATTCTACAGTTGACTCCTTCTTTGGGCAAATAGTCTGAAAGTTCTAATCCGTAGACAAAAAAGTCTGTTTCTACGTTGTGCAGTCGCGGGGCAATTCCTAAACTGGATGTGTAGATAAAAGGGCGGATATAAAATGATTTTGTTGGTTGGTTTTTCTGGACAAAATCAATGATTATTTGTTGGATTTTGCTGGCTGGTAAATCGCAGTGGAGGAAGCTGGCACTTTGACTTAATCTTTGACAGTGGCGGTCTAATCTAAATAGCAAGATTCGATCGGCATTTTGGGGGTCGGGAATTCCCCGCAACCCGCCTAAGACTCCGGTTCCGTAGTGCAGTGCGTGGGTGGCTATGGAAAGTTTGGCGTCGGTAAATGGGAGAAATTGGTTTTGAAAGTAGGCAATTGGCAGAAAACTATCCATGATTCAAGCTGGCGATGAGTTTTGCAGTCCGCTAGGAAAGCTGAATTTGGTTATATTACCATAAGTTATACGATTTTAGATTTTAGATTTTAGATTTTAGATTTTAGATGACTGATTAGATATAAGTTGGGAGGTTGTCTAAAGTTACCTTTTTTTATTAAGTGAGATGATTATTGTGTGATTCTCGGGAGCGATAAAATAATATAACATGAGGTCATTTTGGTAGATAATTGTTTTGGGAAAAAGTGCGATCCTCTTCGAGGGCTTCGCTAACGACTACAAACAAAAATCAACCAAGGGGCAACAATGGCACGTAAATGTTTCATCATTGAAATGGGGATGGGTATAGACCAGCACGGGCAGGAACCGACTGTAGCCTGTGCAAGGGCTGTACGGAATGCGATCGCCCACAATGCTCTCCTAGGGGTCTGGGAAGTGGCGGGTTTGAGCGACCCCAATCAGATGATTGTTGAGGTTAAGGTGGCCGTTCCTTACCCGGAACAAGTGCGCGCCCAGGAGGTGTTGGCGGTACTGCCTTTTGGCAGCAAAACTCTGATTGTCGAGCCAGGAGGCATGATTGTCCCAGGAAGGGCGATCGCCTCTCTGAATGATAAAAATGATGAAATGCTCATCGCTGTGGCGGCTGTGAGTGTTTTTGTGGAAATTGAAGACTAATTAATTTTGTATTGTTTGAATAAATCTGCGGTGAAATACGATCGCCCGATCGCACTTGCTTGTGTCCGCGATCGGGCGATCGAAGGCCTGTCTGTTAAAAAATGATTTATTTAGACTAAGGAATGAGAATTAAATAACTTACAATTTATTGTTCTTGTGGGACGGGCGTCCCGCCCATCCCACAAATATGTGTAAATTATTTAATTCGCGATCCTAAGTTGTAGGGGGTCCCGGAGATATCGCATGAAATACCGTAGAAAATCTGAGCCTCTGAGACATCCTAGAACAGGTCTGTTGCACGCTAAGGTTTATTTGCGCCTACCTACTTATTTTTTAAGTTTTAATTGATAATTTTTAATTTCTCAGGCGGCCGGGTATGTAAGCAATCCAGCAAAACCCTACGATTAATAACAGCCACGTCACTGTAATATTGCAGCCCAACAAGTTGCGGAGAAAATATTCCATTGTTCTCAAAAATTATAGCGTTGAAAACTATTTATTGCGGTTCCCTCTCGGATCGGAAAAGGTAGAGTGCGATCGGCTTTTAGCCGATCGCACTCTATTTCCTCTACCTCATATTACGGCTGACTGGTATCTGCCAACATTTGGTTAACCATTTGCAAATGCGCCTGAAGGTTGGGCAAAAGCTTGGTTGCCCAACCCTTCAACTCGGGATCTTGTCCTTGTTGAGATTGAGCCTGAAACAAAGCAATAGCCTGATTGTGGCTCTCGATCATTGCCTGCTTGTAAGCCCTGTCAAAACTTGTACCCGAGAGTCCCGAAAGTCGATCGGTCACAGCTTTATTCTGGCTGCTCATCTCGGTTGGCAGTTCTACGCCTTTTTGCATTGCTAACTGCATAAGTTCTTGATTGGCTTGGGTGTGTTCATCAACCATTTCTTGCCCGTACTCTTTCACACGAGCGCTAGAACCCCGCTCCACAGCTAACTTGCCGAGCTGCACTTCCAGCATACCAATTTGACCTGCTTGCATGACAAAGTTTTTGTCTTGGCTGCTGAGAGAATTAGGCGAAGTTTCGCTACCTGTTGGAGTGTTGGGAGAACGGCCGGGATTGTTGTTGGTGGGGGTAGTTGGAGTGTTGGGAGAACGGCCGGGATTGTTGTTGTTGTTGTTGTTCAGATCCGTAACAGGAGGGCGAGGAGCAGTAGGCTCGCCTGCAGCGTTATTAGCAATATCGAAAACTCGATCGCCCGACTGGTTGAAGCCGTGAGTCTGGCGGTTTAATTCTGCGAATCCCGGCACAGCTATCAAGGAACTAACGCCGGCAATTCCGGCAACTGTTACCAATTTTTTGAACAAACTTTTGCCATTGAGTGAAGTCATGAATTTCTAAGCCTCTAAGTTGTTTTCAAAAGTATGTGAAGCGAAGCTATCCCGTAGGGAATCGCCAGAAACTACCGATGGGAGGGTGTACCGCCTTTCCGAAACAAGTTGATCAAACCAAACGCACCCAAGACACCCAGCCACCCCAAATTGTTGGGGCTATCGCGCCGAGCACTCAAAACTCCAGAATTCGTCTCAGCCGCCGTCCCTGTCGTGCCGTCTGTCGTGCCGTCTGTCGTGCCTGTTGTACCCGTTGTACCAGTGCCGGTTGTACCCGTTGTACCCGTTGTACCCGTGCCCGTTGTACTTCCGGGCGTCACTGTTGTACCCGTTGTACCCGTTGTACCCGTTGTACTTCCGGGCGTCACTGTTGTACCCGTTGTACCCGTTGTACCGCTGGTGCCGTCTGTCGTGCCGGTTGTACCCGTTGTACCCGTTGTACCAGTGCCGGTTGTACCCGTTATACCCGTTGTACCGCTGGTGCCGCTGCCAGTCGTACCGCTGGTGCCGTCTGTCGTACCGCTGGTGCCAGTCGTATCGGTTGTCCCGCTTGTACCAGTCGTATCGGTTGTCCCGCTGGTGCCGTCTGTCGTACCGCTGGTGCTGTCTGTCGTACCGCTGGTGCCAGTCGTATCGGTTGTCCCGCTTGTACCGCTGGTGCCAGTCGTATCGGTTGTCCCGCTTGTACCGCTGGTGCCAGTCGTATCGGTTGTCCCGCTAGTGCCGTCTGTCGTACCGCTGGTGCCAGTCGTACCGCTGCCAGTCGTATCGGTTGTACCCGTTGTGCCAGTCGTGCCAGTCGTGCCGTCTGTCGTGCCGCTGGTGCCTGTCGTACCTGTTGTGCCTGTTGTGCCTGTACCTGTCGTGCCTGTGCCTGTTGTGCCCGTGCCGCTTCCAGTACCGTCGCCTGACTGGGCAGAAGCAGGCACCGCGAAGGAAACCGTTGCTAAACCTAAAGTACAAGCGCTTGCTAAAACAACTTTCAACAATTTAGAAGATTTCATGGTAATGCTTGCTTTTGCGTAGAGTCCTGCGATCGCTTCTGATTCCAAAACCGCAGGGTCAAATGGACAGCGTAACGTGCAACTTTTCTAACCTTGGCTGCAGAATAATTAAGGTAAAGGAGCATATTTAGTCCCGTTTCCTCGATTATTTCCCTCGGATAAATTAGACCGCCGCGTTAACAGTTTATAAGCTATTACGTATGCTTCAAGTTAGCCATTCATCTTTAGGAATATTTGGTAAAATGGCGTTTTATTTCAGGTGGTAGATGATCTTTAATTCGGCGGCCGACTAGCTAAATCAAAATTTGTGTAGGGGGGATAGAAAGCGGGTTTCTCTGAAAAATTTTGGGTTGAGTAACGAGACATATACAAATTAACCGGATTTCTGAGATCGGGGCGCGGTTCTTCCTATAATTTTTCCCCGGCTGGTGGTGCTTTGAGGTATAAAGTCTTGATTTTCTCACCGTCAATTTTGGGTTAGGTCTACGCCAGAGGAGTTAGTTTCAAAATTTTTGAGCGCTATTTTTCCTTAGGATCGCGAATTAAATAACTTACAATTTTAATTGTTATGGTGGGATGGGCGTCCCGCCCGTCCAAAAAGGGCGGGCTATAAGAGCCCACCCCACTTTCAAGAGTGTAAGTTATTTAATTCTCATTCCTTAACTTGTGGCTGGCAATTTGGACACTCACAGAATACCGCTCAAAATTTCCCAGGAAACTAAATTCTCTCAAAAAGCGCGATCGCTCATAGTCCCCAACGGCAAGGCTTTTGACCCAAAGCATCCAGGATGCAAGCCCCCGGATTCATCCGTCCAGAAATAAAAAACCTCTATCCGATGAAACTTGCCCCCCGAATTTATCCGTGGGGTCAATGCTTCAATTCTAAAATCTAAAATCTAAAATCTAAAATCTAAAATCTAAAATCGATTGACTGGGTTTTGACTTGCGTTAAACAGGAAGGCGAACTGAGGGCTATCCGAGTCTGGCCCGCGCCACATTAAATTAACCAGCGGCGGCGCACTCGTCAGAATTGCTTGTAAGTGCGATCGGCTAAACCCTGATATCGTAAAGCCAAAAGTATGCCAGAGAGCGCTTGTTCTCTAACACCTTTCCCCAGCGGATATCAACTATGCTGCATCGAATTTATTGCCAGAATTCGCTATCTAATCAGTCCAGGACGCACGCTTCCCAAAAAAACCCGGTTTCTCGCTGTCACGTTCGAGCGTATATGGCTAAGTTACGTGCAGAGACAGGGTTTTTCCCTCCAAGACTGCTAATGTTAATCCCTTTTTATAAGTTCGCCAGTGAAAAATCAAAAATCAGATTAATGGCTGTTTGAGCAACGAAATTACCCAAATCCGGTTGAGCCAGCAACGGCAAGTCAATTGCCTTATGTCATTACGATAAATTGAATATTACATCTGTCCTCGGAATGAGAAAGCTGCGCTCTCAAACTTGCTTTTAGAGAGAGGGAGGTAGTTGCTTCTAGTACATAAGATTAAATTTATGTTTAATAATTAGAGGTCATTATGCCAGAACAACAATTTGATACCTTACCCTCAGGAGCACAAGAACTCCCCCAGGGGGCGCAACAAATTTTTCAGGCTGCTTTTAAGAGCGCTAGCGAAGATGGAATGAGCCAAGATGCTGCTACTCGCGTGGCTTGGAACAGCGTAAAATCTGAATATGTTCAGGGCGAAGGTGGTACTTGGCATCACAAGGGCGACGATACTAACCAAACCCGCAAATCTGTACAGTCTGGTGGCAATTAGTCATGAGTTATCAGTCTTCTCCTGTCCGCTAAAATAACAGTTATCCGGTGTGTAGTGAGGACTTCATTGCTCATTAAATAATGATGAGTCAAGTCCTCACTACCAACTAATGTGAGTGAAATTATTCTAGCAGTCATGATATCATCAGTTTTTAGCAAGGTACTGATGAAGTGTGATTAATGCTTGAGGTTGATAGCTGTGAGAATCGCGGCGGTGCACCAGTTAATGCAGGGTGTTAATCGGCTGGCGCATATCCCATTGCAATTCCGCTAAAACGAGCAAGCTAAATACCATTACGGCTCCCGTAAATAGGAAATACCAACCGCCAGTGTAAGGCAAAATCAAAATCCCCAACACGTGAAATAAACTGGTAGCTAAAAGCGCGCGCGATCGCACTGCAAGTCCAGTCACCAAATACCCAATTCCGCTCATTCCCAGCCAGAGGGGACAGAGATTCGCCAATACTTTTCCCCAACTTAAAAAAATTGCTAAATCGGTCAGCAGCAAGGCTAATAACATCAGTATTACCCAACCGTAAAGCACCCAAGTCAGGCGTTCTATTTTAACCCAATAGTATGTCCAGCTTACCATAGATGCTGTACCTACGAGGCTGAGTGTTGACCACAAACCTGCTTGCAGCATCCAACTCACCGAAAAAAATTGTGCTGTGCCGAAGATGGGTATTAACAGCAAGCTCCACAGCAAGCAAGCTCGATCGAGACAAGTATAAAATTTTGAATAAAATCGATCTTTGCCAAGGGGAAGCTGAACGTGCCAAATCCCTTCTAAATCCTGAACGGCAATGTTAATCTGTTTGCGGCGCAGAGGCGGAACTGAATAATTAAAAAAAGTCATGTTTGACACTATTAAAATTAATAATTAGTGGCTCATTAACCTATCTCAACAGTAATTGATATAATTGCTATCTGCCAAACGGATTAATTTTGTTAAACTGATGGTCTATCGGCAGTAATAGTTATTTAATCGCAATACGTAAAACCGGAAGAGATAGATTCTAAAAATTTAGAAAATAGCTCTTGCGACAGATTGCTGCACTATTAGTTGTCCGATAAGTTAAAAACAGTCACCTTTGTTACCGACCGAATTTATGCTCACTTCATCCCATCCTCTGAAACAGGTATTCCACTGCCCGGAAGAATCGGATTTTTACGCGCACTGCTTGGAAACTTTAGTGTTAAATGCCAGCGACAATTCTCGACTTATCGTAGAGTTTGGTTCAGGAGAGGGAAGTCCTGTTATTAAGTCTTTGCTGAGAAGTGATTTTGATGGGACAATACAGGGATTTGAGCTAAATAATGTAGCTTGGAAAATTGCTCAGTCTCAAATTAAGGAATATGAAGTGAGCGAACACTACACGGTAAATAATTGCTCTTTTTTTGATTCGCCTTTATACGAATCGGCGGATTGTGTAATCTCAAATCCCCCTTACTTGCCTGCGGTGGATGATAAAATTTACCAGCCACTGTTGCACGGCGGGAGTGATGGTTCTACAATTGCTAAAAAACTTTTATCTCTGGGCAGTGACGAAGTTTTGCTGATGGTTTCTAGCTATTCTAATCCGGTGGGTTTGGTCGATTATGCCTTGGATCTAGGGTACTCGGTTGCGAATTTTGAGATTGCACCTTTAAGTTTTGGCTATTATAGTTCGGAACCCAAGGTGAAAAGCGCGATCGCCACTCTGCGAAAACAGGGAATGGCTTTTTATTCGGAAAATATCTATCTGCTGGCGGGAGTTTTGTTTAAGAAACAGGAAAAGTCGCAAAGAGATTTGTCGATCGAGCTAATTCAGTTAATGACAGCTTTTTAAAATACAGCACGGATCGATCGGAGGTTGTTTTATCGGTGGGGGCGGGTTTATTAGATTGTGGGTTGAGCGGCAATTATTGTCTGTGAACCCGCCCCTACCCAACGGCAAATCCCCATCTATTTGTAGGGGCGGGTTCACCAAAAATATCGGTCTAAAATTGATAATCTGATAAACCCGCCCCCACCCAACGGCAAATCCCCATCTACGTGTTAATTCCTTTCTGTCGCTTGGATCGATCGCACCACTGCAGCCGCAGCCCGATCGCCGATCGACTTCTCCTGATCGTACCCCAACACCAGTTCCCACGCCTCCTGCGGGTATCTATCAACCAGCGGGATCGCCACTTCATCCAGCATCCAGCGGCCGTGACGTTCATCTTCTTTGATGTGCAGTTCCCAATAACCCATCGCAGCCTGCGAGAGGCCCAAACGCTGGGCGGCGGCTAAATAATTGCGGTAAGCGACGGGCCCCGCCACCTCAAAATATGTGAGTCCGCCGTTGTAGCGCAGAAAATGGCGCTTGCGTTCCGTCAGCAGAAAGTTGTGATTGATGCCTGCGAGCACTTGCCAAGGCACTAAATCGAAGTACGCTTCCGGTTCCGTACTCATCCCGAATTCTGCCAGCATTTGGGCAAAAAAGGTCGAGTGCTTGCGGGGAAGACGACCGCCGCCGTATTCTTCAATCAGCACTCGCGTCAGGGTGCACTGAATTTCGTTGCCGGCACCGCCGAGGATGCGAGAAAGGCGGCTGGCTTCCACTAAACCGTCGAAAGAGGCGATCGCCAGCAGGTGTTTGTATCCCTCTTCAGTCATCTGTTCGCGCTGGTAGCGATCGAGATCGGTTAGCGGAGGATCGACATCGGCGGTCGCGCGATCGCGCAGGGCTTGCTTGACATCCGGCAATTTTTGCAGCGCTGCAACGTCGATTTGTGCGAGTTCCCACTGCTGCCAAGGTTCCTCAATGCGATCGCGCACAGAACGCAAATAGTGCGATCGCTCGTTATTGTAGCGGCGCAAATCGTCGTACCAAAACAAGTTGAGGCGGTTGATGCGGTAAAGCACGCGCTGCAAGAAGCGGTGAGCGGCCTCATCGCCCGCTTCCTGTTGGTAAGCTGCTTGAATTGCATAGGCGATCGCGCTTTCAAAATCGCTGACAAGTAACGGTTTTGCCGCCACCGTCTTGTCTAAATCCTCGACTTCTAGCAAATTGACAAATTGGCGATCTGCTGCTTCGTAATTTGGAAGTGCCGGCTGCTTTTTGGGAAGACTCGGCGAGTCGGAAGAAGGAAGTATCTCTAGGGTGTTTTGCATGGAATAAAGTTATGCTAACTCTGATTATTGTGCTGCCAGCCCAAACAGCCAACCGTTGCAGATTGCTGAGGATAATGGCTAATTAATTTCAAGATACCGAACCAGTCAGCCGGATACACCTTTCTATTGATAGATATTTTTGGGTTGCGCTGGTTCTCTTCCCTTCTTTTTTCTCTTCCTTCGTGTCCTTAGCGCCTGCGCGGTTTCTTAATAAAAAATCCCCACCCAAGTTGTATTTTTTTATGACCGCTGTTAATATAGCTGTGTTTCCATCAACTACAATGGAACCCAAAACTAGAGGAACGGTAAGTTATGGCAGTGCAGTTGCTCAAAAGACTTTTCACCGTAGAAGAATACCATCTGATGGGTAAAGCTGGTATTCTTTCAGAGGGCGATCGCGTAGAATTAATAGAAGGAGAACTTGTTCAAATGGCTGCAATTGGAACTCGTCACGCTTCGTCTGTGAGGCGCTTAGCCAGACTGTGCAGCCAAATTCCAGAAAATTTGGTTATTTTCGACGTGCAGAACCCCGTGCTGTTGAGCGATCGCACGGAACCGCAACCGGATTTAGTATTGCTGCAACCTCGCGCCGATTACTATTCAACTGCCCATCCTGTCCCATCCGAAGTTTTACTGTTAATAGAAGTAGCTGACACTTCAATAGATTATGACAGAGACGTGAAACTTCCTATTTACGCTCAATCAGGAATTCAGGAAGTCTGGATTGTCAATTTACAGGAAAACTGCTTGGAAGTTTACCGCCAGCCAACGGTTAACGGTTACAGTTTAATGCTGAGGTTTTGGCGTGGCGATCGAGTTTCGCCGCTGGCATTTCCCGAATTTGAAGTTAGTGTGGATTTGGCGATCGGGTAAATAGGGATTATTTGCAGTCAAGGCGATCTACAAAATACTCCTGATACAACTGACATCTCGGAATGCAATGATTTCCATCCAACTTCACCAACCCCATACTATTTAACTTAAACCCCAATTCTGACCTCAATCTAACTGGCTGGGAAACACTCACAATTTCCCTCATCGCCTCCATTAATTCCGAATATTTCTCTAAATTCCATAAATGTCGCCGCAAATGATCGCTGTAAATTCCCGCTTCAGTTGCAGATTCTTTCACTAACCGATCTAAAGTCACATCTTGACGCGAAATATGATACATTCCTAGCCGCACTAAATAAGGATTTCCGCCCACTAACCCCATCAATTCTGCAACTTCATTCCCACTCCAATTCAATCCGTGCCGCTTTGCCAAATCTTGCACTTGCTGCGAATTAAACTCAGGCAAATCAATGGGCAACCCCACATTAAACGGCGATTTATTCACATCCAGGGGGATATATACTTCCGTAGAATGCACCACAATCAAACGCAATTTTTTCCAAATATCTCGCCGTTTTGCTTCTTCGTGCAAAGCTCGCAATAACCCAAAAAAGTCGTCGGCAATTTCCGGCGATTCAAACAGGCGATCGCTCTCATCCAACCCTAACGTCAGAGGTTTTGAAGATTCAGACAGCAAATACTGTTCAAAATAAGCCTTACAGCACTGATTGCTGCCAATCAAATCGGCTAATTCCCAACACTTCGGCAACTGCTCCAGCATTCCTAACTCTTGACCGATGCTAGCACAAAACCACTGCAAAAATGTATCTGAATTAGCCAAAACTCTCCTATTTGCTAGCTGAAAACTCAGCGCTACCGTGCGAGAACCTTGCTGTTCTGCATGATGCAAAATCCTCGCCATTAAAGAAGTTTTGCCCATCTGTCTGGGTGCTTTGATGCGGATCAGCGCTCCCGGTTGGGCGATCGTCTCGTAACAGCGGGATTCGATCGGAGGGCGATCGATATAAAAACGAGAAGCTATTTCAACTTGTCCTCCCGGCAATTCTGGCGGCGCGGCTGGCAGGGGTTGAATTATTGACTGTTTTGTGCTACTAATTGCGTTCCATTGTACAGCTAATTCATGGTCGGCAGTTAACGATGTGCGACCTTCTTTGATAATGGTAAAAATTTGTGATAATAACTTAAATGAGTCGCCAGCACCGCGCCACAGCCAGGGCTGAATTCCTGCTAAATAGCTCAGTAAATCAAAGGAAAGCGGTGTATTTAATTCAACGCAAATCGGTAAAATTGCGGGTTTGTGAGCAGTTAAATTGTGCGATTCATTGGCTAGCTGCACTTGTTCCAATATCATTTCGCTAGCGGCCGATTCTTCGGAAATCAGCAACAGCAAATAATCGCAACGCTTTAAATATGAGCCTGAGTCGCTGCTGTTGTTAATAAAAAAGACTTCGTGCCCTCCCGCACTCAAAGCTTGGTGTAACTGCTGGGAAAGGGTTTTGGGTGAGGTCGATCGGGCGTTGGGGAAGCCCTCGAAGAGGATCGCCACTTTTGCCCTCACCAGCACTACCTCCTCTGGATCTGAATTCGCCTCAAAATCGGCTATATCGCGCCATTCCTGACCCAATCCGCGACAAATTTCGATGAAATTGGCATAATCCACAGGTTTGCCATTCAGGAAATGGCTGACAGTAGATTGGGCTATCCCTAAATCCTCAGCCAGGATTTTCTGACTGGGAAAGCCGTTTCTCAGCAGAGACGATTTAACTGCGGGAATGTATTGGAGACGCAGCCTGAGCGATCGCGGCATTGTTTATAACGATCGAGACACTGAAACCATCATAAATGCTAACCGTCCCAAAGTCGATAAAAAGTCGATGAAAAGTCGATGAATTTTCAAATAACTCACTCGCGAACTCAAATGGCGGCCTGATTAGATGAGAAATATCCAGGTTGAACCACATCAAAGCGAGGTAAAAGCATTGTGTATTCTATCCTAATTTTGTCGCTGGCATCCGCGACTAATCAACCAAGTTTCGGCTTCACAGCGCCGATGTTGTTGCTGGGAGTTGTGTTAAGTGCGATCGATCTATTAATTCTCACAACTCACCCGCCAAGATAAAGTTTTGACTGCCAACATAGAGGAGAAAATACCATGAGTCAACAAAAGTCTAAGTCAAATAGCATTTTACTCCAGGTTTATAGCGGTTTACTCAAGGGTCGTGGATGCTTATTGCTTGCGTTCATTGGGTGTTTCACCCTGTTTGTCATGCCATCAATTTTTGTTGAGATATTATGGTCACCTACGAGTTGGTTAGTTAAGGTTAAGCAAGCGGAAGGCAAACATCATGTTTCTTCAATGAACAGAGCCCAGCAAGCTTATTTTGCAGACAAAGGTGCTTTTTCTACTTCTATTGAAGCTTTAGAAATTGGAATCGAAACAGAAACAAATAACTACAAATATTCAATTCGTGTTACGAAAATAGCAGCATTTAGTTATGCAGTAGCTAAAAACCAGCGGTTTAAAAGTTATTTTGGTGGTGTTTTTATAGTTCCCGCTCAAGAATTAGATCGAAACGCCGATCGAGATGAAATGACGACTGTATCCATACTTTGCGAAACTGAAAAGCGCCCTTTCTTTAGAGTTAAACGAACAGATGAGCCAGATGAGCCAGCGGAACCAATTTATCAAAATGGTCAGGTTATTTGCGGTAAAGGCACAACAGAATTGACCAGATAATCTAACTCAGCAAATCCCAGAATATTTCAACCATATAAATAGGAAGAGATCGAGATGAAAGCATCGGAATTAATTCATCTGTATAAACAAGGTAGAAGAAACTTTAGCAGAGAAAACCTCAGAAGTGAGAATTTTGATGGTCAGGAACTGTCTGATATTAATTTGAGTCATGCCGATATTCGAGGTGCTAGCTTTGTCAATGCTAATTTAACAGGAGCTAATTTTACTTATGTTAAAGCTGGCTCAACTTTTGGACTATCATTTTTCCGAACCATTTATCAGTTAAGTATTGCTTGTTTAGCAATGAGTTTATCTATTTATTACTGAATTAATTATGCTATTATGGAGGCGAAGTTCTTAAACGGTGAACTTGACCACGACACTGGTGGACTTGCATTAGGTTTTTTTGTTAGTATGTATCTATATCCGTCGTTACTCTTTCTTATTTTTTCAGCAACATGGATTAAAGAAAACCGCACCAGTATTTTCTGTTACTACTTTACTACCATTTTATTTGTAAATATACTTGTCCACCATTTTACAAATAAAACTACATTAATAGGTGGCTTTATTTTTCATTCCCTGATGCTATCACCACTAATTACTTTAGTTTCTACTACAGTACATTATATTGTTGAAAGTTTACCATATCAAGGAACATGGATGTGCCAAGTTACTACTTTTAACGGAGCATTTTTACAAAAAGCTGATTTTTCTCAAGCCACTTTGGGGAATACAGATTTCAGATTTTCTCTGTTAGAAAATACTTGTTTTTATCAGGCAAGATATCTTAACATTAAACTCTTTAGAAAAACACGCCTAGCGTCAAGAAAGCTGTTAATTAATTCTATTAAAACCAAAGTAAATAGGAAGCGATCGAGATAACAGCCTTAGTTCCCAATCTCAAATCTCAAATCGATTTAATATCGAATGCTGTACTGATATCGTTTGTAAGTCCCACAGTCCGACAGGGGATTAATTCCCTGTCTCATAGCGAAAGTCCTCTCAAAGAGGACTGAAAAGCCAATTAAATAAATATTGAATCCTCTATTTTAGAACTCAAATTTCAAATCAATAGTCGGTCTTAATTCAGATATTGCATTATTTTAAATAACCTGTAGGGGCGGGTTCGCCAAGGGTAAAAAACGTAGCAAACAAGTTAAATAAACCCGCCCTCCCACGCATAACCTCCAAATAACTCCCATATTGATATTGAGGCAATATCTCAGTTTAAACTGACATCTTGCACCATTGCCAATATGGGGGTTATTCGTGAGATAGGGCGGGTTTATTTAAGCTGTTTGCTAGTGTCAAAGCCCTTGGCGAACCCTCCCCTACAGGATTGTTGAAAGGCGTGCAATATCTAAATTTTAACCGACTTTCGCTTTGAGGCAGGGGTTTAAACCCCTGCCGGAATGTGGCTTTGACCTTAAATTGACTGCCAACCGTCCCTAAAGTCGATCAAAAGTCGATGAAAAGTCGATGAATTTTCAAATAACTCACTCGCGAACTCAAATACCCACCTGATTAGATTAGAAATAACAAGGTTGAATCCCATCGCAACGAGGTAAAAGCATTGTGTATTCTATCCTAATTTGGTCGCTGGCATCAGCCACTAATCAACCAGGTTTCGCCTTCACCCCCCCGATGTTGTGGTTGCTGATCGGAGTTGTGCTTAGTGCGATCGAGCTATTAATCATCAAAACTCAGCCCCAAAAATACAGGTTTTACGTGCTAATGATGGGAGCTTCTGCTTTAATTGAATCCTTTATTTTGTGGAGAGGCTCGATAGCATTTGATTTTAGTTGGGCGAACATAATGTATGAAGATTTTGACTGGCAAATCTTCTACTGGATGGGGATAGCCCTCGCGCTGAGCATCTGGATTCGACCGATTTTCATTGTTCGCAAAAAGTTTGTGATTCCCGAAGCAACCGAAGCGACAACTATCTCCGAAATTTTCCCCGGAGAAACCGGAATGGTGATTTATGAAGGGGCTTCGTGGAAAGCTCGCAACGAAGATTCCCAAGGGGCGATCGCACCCAGACAAAAAGTTTACGTTTTGCGCCGCGAAGGAAACACGCTGATTGTTGTACCTGACAGATTAATTCACATCAACAGCTAAACCTTGGCATTAACCTCAATTCATTCAGGAATTACGCACGCTGTGTTGAGAAACCGGGTTTTTTACCGAATCTGCGGGCTATAACGAAATATTTTCGTAAAAAACCCGGTTTCTAAGTCCCGATGTGCAAATCCTATCATCTTTAGTTCACAGCTTAAAATTAGCAGGAGATTCACTATGTATCAGTATTTTTTGATGGTGTTGTTTGCAATCACCGGAGTATCCTTAGCCAACAGCGTTAAAATCGTCCGTCAAGGAGATGAGGCCTTAGTTGAAATTTTCGGAAAGTACGATCGCAAGAAACTCGAACCTGGTTTGACATTTCTGATTCCCTTTGTCGAAACAGTCGCCTATAAACAAACTCTGCGCGAGCAAATTTTAAGACTGCCACCGCAAGAATGTACGACGCGCGATCGCGTTGCCGTCACAGTTGAATTTATTGTGTACTGGCGAATTATTGACTTAGAAAAAGCTTCCTACAAGGTACAGAATCTCAAGGAAGCGATGTTAAATATGCTCATTCTTTCAATTCGGACTCACATTGCGACATTAGCTGTAGAGGAACTTTACACGGCTCGCAATGAAATCAATAATGCTTTAGTGCAGGAG
This sequence comes from Microcoleus sp. F10-B2, assembly GCF_036704965.1. Lineage (NCBI taxonomy): Bacteria > Bacillati > Cyanobacteriota > Cyanophyceae > Oscillatoriales > Microcoleaceae > Microcoleus > Microcoleus sp. F10-B2. The sequence goes on from NZ_JAUBTB010000017.1 coordinate 78,920, forward strand.
TTGGATACAACGACAGATCCTTGGGGGGTGAAGTTTACGAGAGTGGAATTGCGCGATTTTGCGATCGGCAGTAAAGTGGTTCAGCCAACATCCATTGACCGGAAAGAAGTACAAAAGCTGCGAGCTTAGAGATTAGTATTTCCTCCTTTTCCTCGTTACCAGGCAGAGCCTGGTAACGGAGATCCAAAGACTCTCCCTTGCCGACTTTAATTCGCATTGTATATACCATTTACGGAGACAAGACCATGACTAAATATCAAGAATCAAGTATTAGCAATTCAGCTTATAACGGTTGCGGATGCTTATTGCTTTTAATGGGCATTGGAGTAATGGGCGCGATCGCTCTGCCATCATTTCTTAATACTAGCCATAGCTGCAGGATTCCCGAAGCAAAACAGTATGTTGGCTCGATGAACAAAGGTCAGCAAGCCTATTTTGCAGAAAAAAATGCTTTTGGTACTTCTGTTGATGCTTTAGGACTTGGCATTAAAACAGAGACAAAAAATTTCAAGTATTCACTTCGTGCCACTAAGAAAGCAGCATTTAATTATGGAGTATCCAAGGAAAACAACTTAAAAAGTTATGTCGGTGGTGTTTTTCTGGTTCCTGCTAAAAAGTTTGAGCCAAATGCTGCTAAAGAGGAAATAACGACCGCATCTATCTTGTGCGGAGCTGATTCTCCCGGTACAATTAAACCAGCGGAACCCACCTATGAAAATGGTAAAATAGCTTGCGGTAAAGGCACGACACAAGTGACCAGATAATCTAATTATAGGCTAAATAATGACAGTCGATTACCAATATCAAATCGGCGGCAGTCTCCCGCAAAATGCACCTACTTATGTAGTGCGACAAGCTGACTCAGAACTTTATCAAGCCCTCAAAGCTGGAGAGTTTTGTTACGTGCTCAATTCCCGACAAATGGGCAAATCCAGTTTGCTGGTGCGAACTGTACAAAAACTCTCGGCTGATGGCATTGCCTGTGCTACGATCGACCTTTCGGACATTGGCAACCAGCAAGTCTCTCTAGATAAGTGGTACGGTGGCGTCGCTTACAAGCTATTGTGCAGTTTCAACCTGTTTAACCCAGTCGAGTTTATGACTTGGTGGCGGGAGAGAGAGTTGATGCCGCCGGTGCAGCGCTTAGGAGAGTTAATTGAAGAGTTGCTGCTGGTCAAAATTTCTCAAAACCTGGTCATTTTTATTGATGAAATTGATAGCGTTCTGAGTTTCCAAGAACCGCTAGACGATTTTTTTGCATTAATTAGATGTTGCTACAATAAACGCGCTCACAATTCAGAATACCAGCGCATTACATTTGCTTTGCTGGGAGTAGCTACGCCATCGGATTTAATTAGCGATGCAACTCGCACGCCCTTTAATATCGGTTTAGCTATTGAATTACACGGTTTTAAATTACAGGAAGCTCTGCCTTTAGCAAAGGGGTTTGAGGGAAAAGTAGACAAGCCTCAAGAGGTTTTAAAAGAGATTTTATACTGGACTGGAGGGCAGCCATTTCTGACTCAAAAGCTTTGCAAGCTGATTTTACACCATGTAAAAAGCTTAGGTTCGGCTTCTATTATATCAGACTCAACGGATGAAAGCAAAACTGAAATTATTACTATAAATCAATTATTAATTAGCGAGATAGTGCAATCTCATATTATTGATAATTGGGAATCATCTGATGAACCGGTACACATCAAAACAATTCGCGATCGCCTTCTCAGAAGTCAGCACCGCGCCAGTAGGTTATTAGGACTATACCAAAAAATATTGCCACTTTCAGAACCCCCCGATTGTAGGGGCGGTGCCCCCGTGCCCGCCCTGGCAGGGGGGATCTGCGCCGATGATACTCCCGAACAAACAGAATTGCGGCTGAGCGGATTAGTAGTAAAACGAGCCGGAAAATTAACCGTATCCAACCGCATTTACGCAGCTATATTCAGCCACAACTGGATCGAAAAAGCACTCTGCGACTTGCGCCCCTATGCTGAATCCCTAACAGCATGGATAGCTACAAATTGTCAAGACGAATCTCGCTTGTTGCGCGGTCAAGCACTGGAAGATGCCCAACAGTGGGCGGCAAATAAAAGCTTGAGTACCCAAGATTATCAATTTTTAAATGCGAGTCAAGAAGCAGAATTTGCCAAGTTCCGCTGTCAAGAAAAACAGCATAAAGCTGAAATAGAACAACTGCGCCGCGAAAAAAAGTTACTAGAGGAACTAAGCGAAGCACAAAAGCAGAAAAAAGTGATTGCAGTTAAACTTTGGCGCGAGCAACAACTGAGAGTGCAAACAGTTACAGTAGCAGCAGGTATACTGATATTAATTTTGATAGCAGCCTTTTGGATTAAACCATCAATCGAAGAAAGAAACCACAAAATCCTCACTCTCAGTTTGCTATCAGAAACGCTCTTGGCTGCCGATAAAAAAGAGGAAGCTTTGCTAGAAAGCATTAGAGCTGTTACAGAAATGAAACGATCGCTCGGAGTGAGTTCAGATATTCAGATGCGAGTGGCGATCGCCCTCGAACACGCAGTTTACAGCTTTCAGGAACGCCGCCGCTTGCAGACTCAAGCCAGTACCCTTGCTTTCGCGAGCTTCAGTCCCGACAGTCAAACAATTGTGACGGCTACCGATGATAATTATATCAAACTTTGGCAAACTAATGGAACTTTGCAAGCAACATTGACAGGGCATACTGATAAAATTAGGAGTGCTATTTTTAGTCCTAGCGGTCAGATAATCGTCTCTGCAAGCGACGACCAAACTCTCAAAATTTGGCAAAAAGATGGCCAATTGCTTCATGATTTAAAAGGACACAGCGGTCAAATAACCAGCGTCTCTTTTAGTCCAGATGGTAAAATACTTGCTTCAGCAAGTGCCGATGGAACAGTTAAACTCTGGAAAATAAACGGTGAAGAATTGTCAAGTTTAAAAGTGGATCGAGGTTGGATAACCAGCGCCAGTTTTAGCCCCGACGGTCAGATAATTGCTGCGGCTGGCACTGATGGTACTGTTAAACTTTGGAGTTTGACAAAGCTTGTGGAAAAGTTGCAAAAACAGCAGTCAATCGAAGCAAGCACCGATATCAAATTGCTCAGAACTTTACAGATGAAAACTGATAAAATTATGAGTGTAACTTTCAGTCCCGATGGATCGCTGCTGGCGACGGCAAGTGCTGGGGGAACTGCGAGAATTTGGAGCAAAGACGGCACACTGCTAAGTATTTTAAAGCATACAAGTGGATTGACAAATATTAGCTTTAGTCCCGACAGTCAAATGTTGCTATCTGCAAGCACAGACAAAATGGTGAGGCTGTGGAATATTGACGGTACGTTGCTCCAAACTTTAAAAGGTAACAAGGATGCTGTTTGGAGTGCGAGTTTTAGTCCAGACGGCAAAGCGATCGCAAGTGCTAGTGCTGACGGTACGGTGATGCTGTGGAATCTTAATCTTGACAATTTGCTGGTGCAGGGCTGCAATGTCGCCCGCAATTATTTTTCGACAAATCCGATCGCAAATCCAAACAATCGCCACCTCTGCGACGGGATTGGAACTCAGTCGGAACTCACGCAAAAAAAACCCGGTTAAAAGTCAAAATCGTGAGTTTTGCAGCAAAATATCTAGGCAGAAACTGGCTTTTTGACCAAGAATTTCTTGATGGTACAAGCCCCGGGATTTATCCGTGGAATCAATCCAAAATCTCAAATCGAAAATCCTTGCGTCCCCCGCATTTATCTCGCGCAAGTCAATCTAAAATCTAAAATCTAAAATCTAAAATCGATTGACCGCCCCTGGGTCTAGGGCTGATATGGTTACAATTGGTAGCAGCTAATAGGTAATAGGTCAGCCCGATCGGTGTATTCAACTCTAGAACAAAAGTACCAGCGCCTGCAAAAAGACTTAAGAAACGGAGTCATCGCCCTTGGCGGCATTTTATGCACGGGTACTCTCTGGTATTGGCAGGTGGAAAAATGGTCTGTGCTCGATGCCGCTTACATGACAGTCTTTACCCTAGCAACTGTGGGCTACGGTGAACTTCAGCCCCTCGGGAAACGCGGGCGAATGTTTACCATATGCCTGATTTTGATGGGTGTGATTGTGATAGGTTTCATCGTCAACCGCTTTACAGAAGCGCTGATTGAAGGATATTTTCAAGAAGGAGCAAGAATTAGGCAGCAGCGGCGATTGGTAGATTCTTTGATCGGGCATTACATTCTCTGCGGTTTTGGGCGCACTGGCCGCCAAATTGCCTTGGAATTTCAGGCCGAAAACATCTCTTTTGTGGTGATAGATTCGGCGGTGCAGTCGGTTGAGGCAGCTTTGGCGTTGGGGTACACGGCTGTGCAAGGAGACGCGACTCTGGACGAAATTTTGCTCAATGTCGGGATCGATCGCGCAATTTGCATAGTAGCAGCTTTGCCTTCGGATGCCGAGAATTTATACACTGTCATGTCAGCGAAAACTCTGAATCCCAAAGTGCGGGCGATCGCCCGCGCCACCACAGAAGAAGCCGTAAAGAAGTTGCAGCGGGGCGGTGCCGATGCTGTCGTATCCCCCTACATTACCGGGGGAAAACGGATGGCGGCGGCGGCTTTGCGGCCTCAAGTTATGGATTTTTTAGACGGTGTTTTGACGGGCACCGATAGTTCTTTTTACATGGAAGAATTTTTGGTCGATCCCAATACCTGTGTCTACGTCGGGCAAACTTTGAGAAATGCCAAGCTGCGATCGCAATCGGGGGCTTTGGTTTTAGCGGTGCGGCGCGCTGGCGGGACTTTGATTGTCGGGCCTACGGGAGAAACTGCGATCGAAGGAGGAGATATGCTGATTTGTTTGGGTACTGCTGAACAACTGCGAACTCTCAATCAAATCCTCAGTCCCCTGAGTTTTCGTCTCCCCCGGCCCCCGAACTAATACGATGTCAGGTTTCTAGTCAGGAATGCAAGTCCTCCTTTGGGGCGGTTTCGGCAGGCGTTGGGAAAGTTGGCAGGGTTGGGATGTGCGATCGCTTCGGCTGGCTTCGCCTACGCAGGTTGGGAATTTCCCAATTGTGGGCCGAGGTTTAAGATTTCTGCTTTGTGGGTGAATGGCTGGTGTCAGTGCTGTTTTATGAGGTTTGGACAGATGACCAATTTTCAGAAGTCCATCATTTAGATACTATTTTCTGTAGATACATAAATATAAGTAACTTATTTTTAGTTAAAATATAGATAAAAGGATGATTTAGGATGGTAGTCTATTTAGAGGGAATTTGCTCTGACCTTGAGACAATTGGTTAGAAAATAATGAATTCTGGATCGTTGGCGATCGCTATGTCCATATAACAAGTATCAGGAAATAGATGAATCAAGTTGTCATTGAAAATCCTATTATTAACTCTGCTTTCTTAGAACCAAAGTGTCACTTTCGCTTTGATGATGACGGTATTACTGATGAAATTCTCGCATCCCGTCGCATCAGTCATTATTTTATCCCCATTGCCCAGCCAAAGAAAAAAAGTAAGCAGTTTCAACAACTAGAGCTAAATCTAGGTGAATGGACACAAGACAGGGTAGCAGAAAACAAGTTTATCAACCAAGTGCGCGATCGCGTTAGCTTGTGGAGACGTGGCGGGTATCTCTACGTTACTCCGACTACTAAAAAATTATTGGAATATTGGACTAATCCCGATCGCGAACGTAAATTATACTTTTGCCAGATAGAAGCTTTAGAGGCAGTTATATATATCACCGAAGTTGCAAAAAAGTGCGGTGATAACTGGATTGAAAACCAACTACGACAGTTCAATGAAGATGCGAACCCGCTGCTGTTCCGCATGGCTTGTAAAATGGCGACAGGGAGCGGTAAAACAGTAGTAATTTCAATGCTAATGGCGTGGCATACTCTTAATAAATCTGCCAATCCTCAGAATAATAAATTTAGTGATGCTTTTTTGGTGGTAACGCCGGGAATTACTGTGCGCGATCGCTTGCGGGTACTCCAACCTAATGATGCTGAAAATTACTACAAAAAACTTGACTTAGTTCCACCAGAATTACTGCCAGAATTGGAAAAAGCTAAAATTGTTATTACTAACTATCATGCTTTTAAACTGCGAGAAATTAATTCAGCAGCCCGGTTGACTAAAGACATTCTCGCGCAAGGGAAAGAAAGTGCTTTTACTGAAACCCCAGACCAAATGGTAAGGCGAGTTTGCAAAGGTTTGGGCAATAAGAAAAATATTATTGTGATTAATGATGAAGCGCACCACTGTTACCGCCGTCGCGTTGGTGATGATGATGCCAAGCTCAAAGGTGATGACCGCAAAGAAGCAGAAAAACGCAATGAACAGGCACAACTTTGGATTTCTGGGATTGAAGCTGTACAGGCAAAAATTGGGGTCAAAGTTGTTTATGATTTGTCAGCTACACCGTTCTTTTTAAAAGGTTCTGGCTATCCAGAAGGCAATCTATTTCCTTGGGTAGTTTCTGACTTTTCTCTGATTGATGCGATTGAATCAGGCATTGTCAAAATTCCCCGCGTTCCGGTATCTGATGACAATATGAAAGGGGAATTGCCTGCTTATCGCAGTATTTGGCCCTTAATTCGCGATCAACTCCCCAAGAAAGGACGCAGTACCCAGGATGAAAGTAAGTCATTCCCAGAGCCGAAACTTCCTAAAGAGTTAGAGGGAGCCTTAGAAAGTCTCTATAGTAACTACAAACAAGCTTTTGAATTATGGGAACAGGACACACAAGCTACTGATAGAGGACAGACACCGCCCGTATTTATCATTATTTGTAATAATACCAATGTCTCTAAATTGGTTTATGACTATATTGCTGGTTGGGATACAGGAAAAAAATATCCTGATGGTAGACCTGTTTTAGCTCCAGGTAAACTACCATTATTTAGTAACGTCCAAAACGAAAACTGGATAGCTAGACCTAACACGATTCTGGTAGACAGCGAACAACTAGAATCAGGCGAGGCGATGAGTGCTGAATTTAAGAAAATCGCAGCACAGGAAATAGAAGAATTCAAAGCTGAATATCGAGAGAGATATCCAGGTAAAGATCCCGAAAAAATCTCACCTGAAGAGTTACTGCGGGAAGTATTAAATACCGTTGGTAAACCCGGAAAGCTGGGGGAACAAATTCGCTGTGTTGTCTCTGTTTCTATGTTGACGGAAGGATGGGATGCTAGTACCGTCACTCACATTTTGGGATTAAGAGCTTTTGGCACTCAGTTGTTGTGCGAACAAGTTGTGGGACGGGGACTGCGACGGATTAATTATGCAGTGAATAAAGAGGGAATGTATGAACCAGAATATGCCGAAGTTTATGGCGTTCCCTTTGCTTTTATCCCCTGTGCCGGTTCTAATAAAACGCCCAAGCGAGGACCACTGCCTACCCGCGTTCGAGCTTTGCCAGAACGAAGTGAATGTGAAATTACTTTTCCTAGGTTGACGGGTTATCGCTATGACATTAGCAGGGGGAAATTGACAGCTAATTTTACAGATGTTTGTCAATATGTTCTCTCTACGGCTGATTTGCCTACTCTTACAGTTAATGCTCCCATTGTTGGTCAATCTAGTATTCATACATTGGATCAATTGAAATCTCACCGAGAACAGGAAGTCGCTTTTTTGTTGGCAAAACTAACTTTAGAAAAGTATTTCCGATGGGATGGAAATCCGAAACCAGAAAAAACTACAATACATTTTTTTGATGCGGATGTACAAGCTTGGTTATTTCCCCAAGTTTTGCAAATAACTAAACAGTGGCTCAAAGAATGTGTCCGTTACAAAGACAATACCTATCCTCAGTTGTTAATGCTGACTGAATTTGCCCACGATGCGACAGACAGGATTTATCATGCCATTGTGGAAGGAGAGTTGCGGAAATCTTTAAAACCAATTCTCCGCCCCTATGATACTTTTGGTTCGACTCGCTATGTAGACTTTGATACTGCCCGTCAGGTTTATAGGACAGACCCTCATAAATGTCATGTTTCCCATGCAGTTATGGATAGTAATTGGGAAAACAAGATGCTGCAATCCTTAGAACAAATGAATGAGGTTGTCTCTTATGTAAAAAATCACTATTTAGGTTTTACTATTCCGTATACTCTCAATGGGGAACAGAGAAATTATTTGCCTGATTTTATTGTGCGAATAAATTATGGGCAAAAAGAACTGCTGAATTTAATTTTGGAAGTATCGGGGGAAGCGAGAAAGGACAAAGCAGCTAAGGTGGCAACTGCTAGAACTCTTTGGATACCAGCAGTAAAAAATCACGGGGGATTAGGGCGTTGGGATTTCTTAGAAATATCCGATCCTTGGAATGCCGAAAAATCTATTCGGACGTATTTGTCTCAGCAGACAGCACAAACGGACACGAATATTAGTACAATTCAAAAAACCCCTGGTGTTTGTGGAGGTAACGCTCGGATACGCAATACACGCATTCCTGTCTGGACAATTATTTCTTTTTACAAACTGGGGGCATCCGATGAGGAAATACTGAGGAATTATCCGGGGTTAAATCCCGCAGATTTAAGATTAGCTTCGTCATACTACGAACAGCATCAAACTGAAATTGATCGAGTAATTGCTGCTCAGGATGACGATGATGAAGATAGCTAGGCTTTACTCTAACGAAAATTTTCCTCTAGATATCGTCAACAAACTTCGCTATCTCGGACATGATGTTTTAACATCCTATGACGCAAAGCAAGCAAATCAAGGCATTCCCGATGATGATGTTCTCAAGTTTGCTCATCAACAAGAGCGGGCTGTGATTACGTTAAATAGGCAGGATTTTATTCAACTACACAAGCTTGTCAAAGAACACAGTGGAATTATTCTCTGTAAAGAATGTCAAGGAGATGATGATTATCAACAGCAAGCCTTAAAAATTCATGAATTGATTTTAGAGGTCAGTGAATTAAAATCTCGATTATTTCGGGTGAAAAAGCAGAATGTTAAAGGCTGTAAAACTCAAATATTTATCTACAAGGAAGTAACCAATGCCTAGAAAAAAAGATGATAAATCTACACCTATTGATAGTGTGAAACATCAGGATAAACGGGCTAATATTCCTACTGAAGAGTTGCGTGATTTTATGGCTGATGATGAGAAGAAACCGCAAAAAGTCCTTTATCCCCGCGATCCGTCCCTAGATCCGCAGTTGGTGTGGCAGGGGAAAGACGAACAGGACAGTCAGGATTTAGAGGTTCCGGCTGTTCCGATTTATATTCAAGAAAAGATACACCCCCATGCAATTATTGAGGATTTTAAGAAGCAGGTTAAGAAAGAACAGCCAGCGGAACAATTAAGCTTATTTAGTGATTTTAATGGGTTAGAGTTTGACCAATTAATTGATTTTTATCAGCATAAGGATGGGGTGAAGTGGGCTAACCGGATGATTCTGGGTGATTCGCTGTTGGTGATGAATTCATTGGCGGAGAAGGAGGGATTAAAGGGTAAAGTGCAGATGATTTATCTCGATCCGCCCTATGGGATTAAGTTTGGTTCTAATTGGCAGGTTTCAACTCGGAAGCGCGATGTTAAAGATGGGAAGGCTGAAGAGGTGACCAGGCAACCGGAACAGGTGAAAGCGTTTCGGGATACTTGGGAGTTAGGGATTCATTCTTATTTGAGTTATTTAAGGGATAGGTTGGTTGTAGCGAGGGAGTTGTTGACTGAAACTGGTAGTATCTTTGTGCAGATTAGCGATGAAAATGTGCATTTAGTTAGATGTTTGATGGACGAGGTTTTTGGGAGTGATAATTTTTGCGGACTCATTCCTTTTGTGACAACCAGCAGCCAGACGAGTGACTTGCTACCCAGTATTTGTGATTTTATTGTTTGGTATAGTAAAAATCGCTCAATTTTAAAATATAGGCAACTTTACTCTGAAAAAAATGTAGGTGAAGCAGGAGGAACAAAGTATAAAAGCCTCGATATGGGTGATGGACGGAAACTTTCATTGAATGAAGCAAGTAAAATTTATGGTATGAATTTACCGAAAGATTTAAAAATTTTCCGTCCTAGTCCTTTAGTATCACAAAGTGGCGGAAATAATAGCAGATTTCCAGTTAATTTTCAAGGTAAAGTTTGCACACCAAAAACAGGATTTTGGAAAACCAGTTCAGATGGATTTTCTCGATTAATTGCAGCAAATAGAATTATGGTTGAGGGAAATTCTCTTGCATACATTCGTTACCTTGATGACTTTCCTGTTTTTCCGCGAAATAATCTTTGGGACGATACATGGGGAGTTCAAAGTCGCAGCGATCCAAAAGTTTATGTTGTTCAAACAGATACTAAAGTTATTGAACGCTGCATTTTAATGACCACAGATCCAGGTGATTTAGTAATAGATCCAACGATGGGAAGTGCTACTACAGCCTACGTTGCTGAACAATGGGGAAGACGTTGGATTACCATCGACACAAGCCGCGTTGCATTAGCATTAGCTAGAACTCGCCTGATGTCTGCTAAATATCCCTACTACCTACTAACAGATTCTCCTGAAGGCATCCAGAAGGAAGCCGAAATCACTAAACAACTACCATCAACACAACCTAAGACAGAAAACGAAATCAAAAAAGGCTTTGTTTACAAGCGTGTTCCTCATATTACATTGAAGGCGATCGCAAATAATCCAGAAATTGATACTATCCATGCCAAATGGCAGTTACAACTAGAACCTGTTCGCACTCAATTAAACCAGTTGCTCAAAAAGTCCTGGGAAGAATGGGAAATCCCCAGAGAAGCCGATGCCAAATGGTCAGATGAAGCTAAAGAATTAATAGCTAAATGGTGGCAACTCAGGCAACAACGGCAGAAAGAAATCGATGAATCTATTGCGCGTAATGCGGATACGGAACTACTCTATGACCAACCTTATGAAAACAATAAACGCATTCGGATAACTGGCCCGTTTACCGTTGAAAGTCTTTCACCTCACCGCATTCTTTCTACTGATGAAGCATACCCAGCCTCGGAACAGGAAGGCGTTACCCAAGCATCAGATCAATTTGAAGTCAGAATCATTGAAAACCTGAAAAAAGCAGGAATCCAAAACACTTTAAAAAATCAACGCCTCAAGTTTGAAAATTTAGAATATTTAGAATCTCATGCGGGTACTTACATCCATGCCGTAGGCGAGTACGCAGAAAGTGATGAAACCATCAAGCGAGTAGCAGTTCACATAGGGCCAGAATACGGCACTGTCAGCGTTGATGATATCAAAGAAGCTGCCAAAGAAGCTGTAAAAGGCTTGGGGAATGATGTATTAATTGTCTGCGGTTTTGCCTTTGAACCTAATGTTAATGAAGAAGCCAAACGTTATGGCAAATTGCAAGTTTTAATCACTCGCATGAATCCTGATTTGTTGCTGGGTGACGAACTACTCAAGAAAACAGGGGCGGGTAATTTATTTATGGTATTTGGCGAACCAGATATTGAGTTAAAACGCCAAGATGGTAAGCTAGTAGTCACCTTAAAAGGCTTAGATATTTACGATCCCACTACAGGAGAAATTCGCAGCAGTTCGCCTGATGATATTGCTTGTTGGTTTATTGACACCGACTACAATGAGGAAAGCTTTTTTGTGCGTCATGCCTACTTTACAGGTGCTAACCAACCTTATGAAAAATTAAAGCGGGCGCTAAAAGCGGAAATTGATGAAGATGCTTGGAGTCAGATATATTCTACTACTAGCCGTCCTTTTGATCCCCCCAAAGGCAAGAATGGTAAACCGGGAAAGATTGCGGTTAAGGTGATTAACCACTACGGGGATGAAGTGTTAAAAGTGTATGAAAGTCTTTAGAACTGTTGCGATCGATCGACCATAATATTTTGGTCAGGGCGGGTTTTTGAGATTGTCAATTATTGGCAGATATTGGCAGGTTTACCCGCCCCTACAACAATTGCGATCGATCTTGATATTCATCAATCCCAAAGAAACCGGGTTTTTTACTGAATTTGCGGGCTGCGACGGAGGATTTTCGTCAAAAACCCGGTTTCTGACCACCCGTGGTAAGTCCTAAATTTGAGACTTGACAACATTAGAAGCCGATGGCGGGATTTGAACCCGCGACCGACCGATTACGAATCGGTTACTCTACCACTGAGCTACATCGGCACAGACAATTTTGGATTATAGCACAAGCTAAGCTAGAAAAGCAACGAGTTGTAGAATTTAATTCAAAACTCCACAACTCCTAACTCAGAACTTGTTAAACGGCCAGTTCCCCGTCAGTTGAGCCGCCTCTGGCCCCGGAATAAACTAAACCCCGCTGCATATCCAGGGTCAGCATAGTTCCGTCCCGAATTACCCGCGTGGCATTCTGCACGCCCACCATCACGGGCACGCCCAACCGCAAACCGATAATCGCGGCGTGAGAAGTCAAACTATCCTCCTCCGTCACCACACCTGCGGCTTTCCGAATCATGTCCACAAAAGCGACACTGGTGTGCTCTACTACCAAAATGTCTCCTGCGTGGAAATTCGCCACATCCGCAGCAGTGCGAGCAACCCTGGCCATGCCGCTCACCGAACCCAAACCGACACCGGTGCCTTTGCCTAAAACCGCTGTCACTACCTCAACTTTGATCAAATCCGTCGATCCGGCAACCCCTTGCAGAGTACCGGCGGTCATCACCACTAAATCTCCGTCGCACACTAACTCTTTTTCCTGGGCGACAGTCATCGCAGATTGAAATGTCTGGCCGGTGGATGGCAAATCCAGCACCAGCAAGGGTTTGACTCCCCATACCAGTTGCAGTTGTCGGGCTACGTCTACGTGAGGAGTAACTGCCAAAATCGGAGTTTTCGGTCGGAATTTCGAGACATTGCGGGCTGTAGCGCCGGTTTTGGTCAGCGTCATGATGGCGGCGGCGTTCAACTGTTCGGAGATTTGGCTGACTGCTTGGCTGATGCCGTTGGGGATCGATCGACCAATATCTTCTACATTCCTAATATTGCCGCTAATTCCTTCTCTCTCCATCCGCACCGCAATTCTCGCCATCGTCGCCACCGCTTCGACAGGGAACTTGCCGACAGCGGTTTCATTCGAGAGCATCACCGCATCAGTTCCGTCGAGAATCGCGTTTGCCACGTCGGAAATTTCCGCGCGGGTGGGACGAGGATTACCTACCATGCTGTCGAGCATCTGGGTAGCGGTAATTACCGGAATCCCCATGCGGTTGGAGGTAGCAATCAGCCGCTTTTGCAAAAGCGGCACGTCTTCGGCGGGCAGTTCCACTCCCAAATCGCCGCGGGCGACCATCACGCCGTTGCAAAGGGCCAGAATTTCCTCCATTTGTTCGATCGCCTCGTGCTTTTCGATCTTGGCAATCACCGGTACTTGCTTGCCCGCACTGGCTATCAGTTCTTTAATTTCGAGCATATCCTGGGGATTGCGCACGAAGCTCAGGGCCACCCAATCGACACCTTGGTCGAGACCGAACATTAAATCTTTGCGGTCTTTGTCAGTTAGCGCCTTAATTGACAGGTAAACTCCCGGAAAATTCACGCCTTTGTTGTTAGAAAGTGGCCCGCCGACGACGACGCGGCAGTAGAGTTCCCGCGCCCCGCGGTCTACTTTTTCCACCAGCATTTCCACTTTCCCGTCGTCGAGCAGAATCATTGAGCCCTCTGGAACTTCGTCTGCTAGGGGTTCGTAGGTGACGGAGGAAATTAGCTCGGTGCCTGGAACCGGGCGGCTGGTGAGAATGAAAGGGTCGCCGTTTTTGACAACAATAGACCCTGTTTCAAAGCGGCCCAAACGAATTTTCGGACCTTGGAGGTCTTGGAGGATGGCCACCGGCTGGTTGAGTTCAAAGGATGTTTGCCGGATTAACCGAATGCTGCGTTGGTGGTCTTCTTCTGTTCCGTGAGAAAAGTTGAGTCGCAAAGTTGTGGCACCAGCTTCTATGAGGTTGCGCAGCACTTGTGGGTCCGAAGTGGCAGGGCCAATGGTGGCGACGATTTTAGTCCGGCGTAGGGCTTTTGGCAGTTGCATGAATTGAGATGGGGTGGCTGGAGGATTTATTGTTTAATTTTCGGCTAACGTTTCATCTTTCACTACAAGCAATGACGCACGTCTTAGTTATTAAAATTTTCTCGACCGTCAAAACAGCGGGCATTGACCATTCTCTAGAATATCTGACTTTATTACCGATCGATAATCTTTTCTTTTGGAGCGCCTTTTCTTAAAAATAACTTTCGCCCCAAGGCTTGACAAATATACAGATATACCCATTTTGTTGCGGGTTTCCCAAGAGCGTTGTGCGAATCTAACATCGGTATGCTTGCAAAACAACAATAGTTTGATTGTTTTGCAGACGACGGGCGATCGAGATTAGATACAGTGATTTCATAAAACTTTACTATTTAGAGGCTTGTATCTTATACTACGCAAGTGTGAAATATTAAGGAGTGCTAACGAAGATGTCGGAGGCAGGACGGCCGCTGACCGTGCCTAAAGAGTTTCTGAGTCCTCCCGGTGACTTCAATCCGACACTGCTGCTGTTTTTGAGTGCAGTGGTGATTGTCGTGATTTCTTACTGGGGTTTCTGGTTTTGGGAATGGCCCCAATGGTGCTGTTTTTCATTGAACGTGTTGGCTTTGCATATGGCGGGAACAGTGATTCACGATGCGTCTCACAATGCGGCCCATCGCGATCGCACAATTAACGCTATTCTGGGACACGGTAGCGCCCTGATGTTAGGTTTTGCATTTCCCGTGTTTACGCGGGTACATATCCAGCATCACGCCCACGTTAACGATCCCGATAACGATCCAGACCATTATGTTTCGACCGGCGGGCCTTTGTGGTTGATTGCTGCGAGGTTTTTTTACCACGAGATATTCTTTTTTAAGCGCAAACTGTGGCGAAAAAATGAACTTTGGGAATGGTTTTTCAGCCGTTTGTTTGTCGTAGCTGTGGTGTATATCTCCATTCAATACGACCAACTAGGTTACGTGATGAACTTTTGGTTTTCTCCTGCTTTGGTGGTGGGGTTGGCGTTGGGGTTATTTTTTGATTATTTACCTCACCGTCCATTTCACGAGCGCGATCGCTGGAAAAATGCCAGAGTATATCCTAGCCCTATTCTAAATATCTTGATTTTGGGGCAGAATTATCATCTGATTCATCACTTGTGGCCTTCGATTCCTTGGTACAATTACAAGCCTGCTTATGAGGCTGTTAAGCCGCTGTTGGATGAGAAAGGTTCCCCTCAAAGTTTGGGAATATTGGAAGGGAAAAAGGACTTTTGGAGTTTTATATATGACATCTTTTTAGGGATTAGGCTGCATCACAGGAAGGCCCTTGATTGACAAAAAACCCGGTTTCTTTGAGAATCCGGGTTTTTTTTATAATAAAAGCTTTTAACCATATATCCGCAGGGCAGGTTTTGTAATGTCTCAAATCCCGTAAAAAATAAACCCACCTGTAATGGTGAGTTAACTTTTAAATCAAGCCCAAAGTGAAGCTATGATTTTTCCCCAGCCACCGCAACCGCTAAATTCCAATCGGGCCGCAAATTTTGAGCTCCCCGCAAATAAGGATGATAAATTTCAGTATGTGCAGGCCAATTGACGTGAATTAAAAACCGGATGCAGCGTTCTAAAGCACCCTCAACGTGCATTTGCTGTACGTCCAACAAAGGAACATTACACCAGTGAGGACGTTCGCGGGCGATCGCAGCCGGAAACACAGCATCTAAATCACGAGTAGCAGAAAACGTAGCACTAATAATTAATTCTGGATTTATATCATTTTTTGCTTCTAATTCATCTAACAATTCTTTCACCGCTTCTCGAATTGCTGCCACCGAATTCTCGCTAGCAGTAGTTGCCCCACGAATCCCCCGCACTTGCCACTCCACGCAAATTTCCTCCATATTTTTGTTATGAGTCATTAGTCATTAGTCATTAGTCATTAGTTATGAGTCATTAGTTATTAGTCATACTAAATTAGGCTTAAATACCCACTTTATTTCTTAGTCCCCGCTTGAGTGGACTTCGTTTGTGTAGTTTGACCTCCAACTCCTAGGCGAAGCCAGGGCGAAGCGCCACATTGGAGTTGGAGGTCAACAGATTTCAATCGCCCAATCATCCAGGGAGTAACTAATGACTGCTGACTTCTGACCAATGACTAATTTATTTAATCACGGGCGATACATCCACAGCGGCAAACCGCTAGTAGAAAGCTCGAATTCCAGCAAATTATTGTAAGCCCAAAGCCCGGATATATCCAGACTACTCCCCAAGACGCGATTTAGGAAAGGTTTTTGTTTTTCTAGCGTGCAAGACTCGGTTTTTTCCGGGTCGAGGCCTGCGAGTTCGGCGGCAAGGCGGCGAGCGTCCTCTTCTGTTCCGAGTCGATCGACCAAACCCAATTCTAAGGCTTGCTGGCCGGTAAAAACCCGACCGTCGGCAAAAGTTTTCACGTTTTCAACTGCCAATTTCCGGGCTTCAGCAACGGTTTCCACGAATTGCTGGTAGCTGGTGTCAATCAAGTCTTGCAGAATTTGCTGTTCCGGATCCGTCAATTCGCGATCGAATGCCAAGATATCTTTATACGGCCCCGATTTAATCACCTGAAAAGAAACGCCTACTTTTTCTAACAGCCGTTCTAGATTGTTACCCCGGATAATCACCCCAATGCTGCCGGTAATTGTACCGGGATTGGCAACGATATGCTCGGCTCCCATGCCGATGTAAACTCCGCCAGAAGCTGAAATATTGCCGAAACTGGCAACAATTTTGACTTTTTCGCGCAAACGCTTGAGTGCGCTGTAAATTTCTTGGGAATCGCCGACAGTGCCGCCGGGGCTGTCTATCCGCAGCAGCAAGGCGGGAAATTTGCGTTCTTCAACGGTTTTGAGAGCTTCTAGCACTCGTTTACGGGTTTCTCCGGCAATGGCTCCGGTGATTTCGATACGGGCGATTTGTTTGCGGTAGCGGGGCTTGAATGGCCAAATCATGGGCAGTGTACAGGCAATGTTACGAAATTTTGTAGCTAACTTCTTATAGTGTGCCTTATTCATCAAGGTAGATGTTGTGCCATTTAGGAACAGGCAAGATGCCTGTTCCACAATCAAGCAATTTCTTGTGGAACGGGCATCTTGCCTGTTCCTCATGGTTCGCAACAGGCAAGATGCCTGTTCCACCTTGATTTTGTTGTGGAACGGGCATCTTGCCTGTTCCTCATGGCCGCAACAAGCAAGATGCCTGTTCCACCTTGATTTTGTTGTGGAACGGGCATCTTGCCTGTTCCTCATGGCCGAGATTTGTGCGATCGCACTTAACCCAACATCAATAATATATAATTGTAAAAATTGCTTAACAAATCTACATCATTCTCCTGAGAGCCACTCTCATCAATTATTTGGAGTCTCCGCCATGCAGCTAAAACTTACCGATTCTAAACTGCCTTTTGCCCCGCTGTTGCTAATTGCACCATTTTTCCTCTGGGGAACCGCGATGGTAGCGATGAAGGGCGTGATGCCGCACACAACGCCGCTGTTTGTGGCATTCGTGCGTTTAGTACCTGCGGGCGTGTTGGTGCTGCTGGCGGCAGCGCTAATGGGAAAACCGCAGCCGCAGGGTTGGAAAGCTTGGCTGTGGATTTCGCTGTTTGCTTTAGTTGACGGTACTTTATTTCAAGGCTTTTTAGCCGAAGGTTTGGCGAGAACCGGTGCGGGTTTGGGTTCGGTGATGATTGATTCTCAGCCGCTAGCTGTGGCGATTTTGTGTTTGTGGCTGTTTCAAGAAAAAATTGGTTTTTGGGGCTGGTTGGGATTAGTTATTGGCGTTGCGGGCATCAGTTTAATCGGGTTGCCCGATGGCTGGATTTTGGGGCTTTTTCATCCTGAAAACGCGCAGGTTTCTGGGGGTATCGAACAGTTGTTTCAGGGTGGTGAATGGTTGATGCTGTTGGCGGCTTTGTCGATGGCTGTGGGTACGGTTTTGGTGCGCTGGGTTTGCCGATATGTCGATCCGGTAGTAGCGACTGGCTGGCACATGATTTTGGGAGGTTTGCCGCTGTTGGCAATTTCGGCTGCAACGGAGTCCGAACAGTTTGTGAATATTGATTTTTCCGGCTGGATGGCGTTAGGTTATTCTACCGTGTTCGGAAGTGCGATCGCCTACGGTTTATTCTTTTATTTTGCTTCTACCGGCAGTCTAACCAGTTTAAGTTCTCTTACCTTTCTTACCCCTGTTTTTGCTTTGCTATTCGGTAATTTGTTTTTGGGCGAAGTCCTCAATCCGCTGCAATCGATGGGAGTTGGGCTGACTTTGGTGAGTATTTATTTGATTAATCAGCGGGATACTTTGGGTGAGAAATTGCGAAAAGTGCGATCGGGCCAAGCAAATTCTGAGGAGGAAGCAGCAGGGTTGTTAGAGTCTTCTGAGTTGAATTCGGTGGAGTTGCCGGTGCAGGTGCGGGTAGGCGAAATGGAATCGGAAGTTTAGATTTAGATTTGGTTCCCGACGCAATTAACTCGATCCATAAAAACAGCTTAATTTACATTAAAAATCGTCCTCTGGTTCTCCAGCAATATTTCTTTTTTCAATTTCTTCTATAAAGAATTTGGGCGTTGCTGAACTAGGGTATGATGAAGTTGTCCTCCGAGCGTCAAAAATCACACACATTTAAAAGCAATATTATGC